>CAUCOL010000089.1 GCA_958444395.1 uncultured Lachnospiraceae bacterium | reverse complement strand
GGGCAGGCAGCGGATAATGAGGAAAAACCGTCGGCAACGAAGAAGCCGGAGCCGGTGGAGGCAGCTGTTCCGACACCGTCCCAAAAGACGGAAACGATCACCTGCACGATTCAGATCCGCTGTGACCGAATACTTGAAAATAAAGATAAGATCAGGGAAGCAGTATGGAAATACGTTCCGGCGAATGGGACAGTACTGGCGGATACGACAGCACACATTGAGAAAGGCAGCAGTGCCTATGATCTTCTCAGTCAGGTGTGCAAGGCGAAGGGAATCGCAGTCGATGCTGATTATACACCGATGTATAAGAGTTATTATGTACGGGGCATTGCAAATCTGTATGAGTTTGATGCGGGAGAGATGAGTGGCTGGATCTATAAGGTGAATGGAAAAGCACCCAATAAAGGGGCATCTGCCTACAAGCTGGCAGATGGTGATAAGATCAGCTGGGGCTATACCTGTGATGGAAAAACATCCTGACAGCCGGGTAATACCGGCAGGGCTATACCTGTGATGGAAAAATATCCTGAAAGGAAGCAATACCGACAGGAATATATTTATAGTAGAAAAATAATCAGACATTTGATAGGAAAGGCAGGGAATTGTGTGAAAAAAGGAGAATTTATCCGGCGGCATCCGGTGGTGCTTTTTTTGTACATTTTATATGGAATCCTGACAGCGATGCTTACAATGCATCCATTATTTCTGGCAGTTTCCTGCCTGCTTGCAACATTGTATGGTATATTTCTGGGAGAACGGGCAGTCTTGCAGCGCCTTTTGTGGGTGGCAGTTCCGGTTGCTTTTTTTACCATGTTACTGCTTCCGTTGTTTTCGCATAATGGAGTCACACCGCTTTTTTATATCAATGACATGGCGGTGACGAAGGAAACGATTCTTTATGGCGGCGTGATGACACTGCTGCTTGCAACAGTATTTCAGTGGTGCCAGCTGGCACAGCTGCTATTTGACAGTGAAAAACTTCTGTATCTGTGTGGACGCCTGACACCATATCTTGGTCTGCTAGTGGCGATGGTGCTTCGGCTGGTGCCGCTGCTGGCGCAGAGGTTCCGGCAGATCCGGGAGGGTCAAAAAGGACTTGGGTATTCCACGGCAGGCATGTCCTGGTTTGGACGAAGCCGTCAGTTTGTCCGGGAGTTGTCGATCCTGGCAGGCTGGTCGCTGGAGTCGTCGTTAGAGACGTCGGTGTCAATGGAGTCACGGGGTTATGGCTGTGGCAGAAGAACCAGTTTTCATCTGTTTCGTATTCGGACAGAGGATGTGATCTGGTGCATCGGACTGGGATTTTGCCTGTTTCTTTCGATTGCGGGGCTTACGTGTGCAGGCTTTGACACCGTCTATTTTCCTATGTGTTCTATAGGAAAAATGGGAAGGAAGGAATCTATGACATTGCTTATTTTTGCGGCAGGGGCGGTAGCACCATTTCTCTATGATCTGCTGCAGCAGGGAGGTGCATGATGCAGAAACAAAATATGATCTTTGAGATGCAGCATGTGTCTTTCTGTTATCCCGGCAGCAGGCAGCAGGCTCTGACAGACATCAGTCTGAGTCTGTCCTGTGGCAGTTTTACCGTTCTTTGTGGACAGTCCGGATGTGGAAAGAGTACTTTGCTGCGCCATATGAAGAAGGATCAGATCCCGTATGGAAAAGGAAGTGGACAGATTTTGTTCTGTGGAAAGGATCTGGAGCAGATGTCGGACAGGGACAGCGCAGCGCAGATTGGTTTTGTCGGACAGAATCCGGAGGCACAAATCGTGACAGATACGGTGTGGCATGAACTGGCATTTGGACTGGAAAATCTCGGAATGCCACGGGATCAGATGCGCAGCCGTGTGGCAGAGACAGCACAGTATTTTGGGATGAGCGGATGGTTTCGCAAACCGGTTGCGACATTATCCGGCGGTCAGAAACAGCTGTTAAATCTGGCGGGGGTCGTGGCGATGCGACCGAAGCTGTTAGTGCTGGATGAACCGACCTCCCAGCTGGATCCGATCGGTGCGGCGAATTTTCTGCAGGCGTTATTTCGTTTGAAGCAGGAGCTGGGAATGACGATCTTTTTATCAGAGCAGCGACTGGAAGAGGTCCTTCCAATGGCAGATCAGGTCTTATTTATGCATCAGAGCAGGATCGCTGCCGACGGCAGACCGCAGGAAAGCAGCCGCCTGCTGCGGGAAGCCCGGCAGAAGATCGGTGAGAGACTTCCGGTCGAGGATGGCATGCCGGTGGTTTATAAAGTATACAGCCGGGTATGCGGGGAGAAACAGGATGCCCGGACACCTCTGACGATCGGAGAAGGGCGCAGCTGGCTTGCCGGCTATCGACAGGAACAGGATGCGGATCATGCAGCAGCTTCCGGCAGTCTAAGAGTTGTTACGGAAACGGAGGAGGAAAAGAAAAAGCAGAAGAACACAAAGAAGCAGTCGGCCGTGCTTTTGGCGAAAGAACTGCGGTATGCTTATCCGAATGGAACCACGGTATTGGATGGTTTCTCGATACAGGTAGAGAAAGGAGAAATCTATGCGATCCTGGGTGGAAATGGTTCCGGAAAAACGACGGCATTAAAACTGCTGGCAGGAATCTATCGGTCAAAACGGGGAAAGGTAAAGGCGCAGGGACGTGTTCTGTATCTGGCACAGAATCCATTGAGTCTGTTTACCGGCATCACTGTTCAGGAGGAACTGGAGGATGCGGTATTGCAGGATGAGAAGGAGCCACAGAAACTGGTCGGGCAGATGCTTGAGAGACTGGAGCTGACAGCCTGCAGAAAGCAGAATCCGATGGATCTGAGCGGTGGGCAGCAGCAGCGGCTTGCGCTGGGAAAGATTCTGCTCCGCAGACCGGATGTTCTGCTTCTGGATGAACCGACAAAAGGGATGGATGCTGCATTTAAACAAAAGCTGTCCGGATGGATGCAGCAATGGGTCAGACAGGGCATGACGGTTTTAATGGTGTCTCATGATATAGAGTTCTGTGCCGAAAATGCAACACGCTGTGGACTGCTTTTTGATGGACAGCTCATCAGCAGTGATATGACGTGGGCTTTTTTCAGGAAGAATGCATTTTATACGACTGCCGCGAAAAGGCTGACAGAAGGACTGATGCAGCCATGCCTTAAATGGGAGGAGGTAGTCGATGCATTGGAAGAATAAGGGACAGGACAGCCATCGGCAATATGATGTGGAGGCAATGCAGCAGGCGCAGAGCAGGAGAAGCAGGAGGTGGTTTTTGGGTCTGATGCTGCTGCTGGCAGTTTTGCTGACAGCATCCTATCTGATGCAGGGACGGCACTATCTGCTGGTCAGTATGCTGGTTTTGCTGGCTGTGATCGGCGGTTTTATCTGGAATTTTGAATGGAAACGGCCGCGTGCCAGAGAAGTCGTTCTTCTGGCATTGATGACAGCGTTTTGCGTCAGCATGAATGAGCTTTGTGCACATACGATTCCACTGCATGCTGGGACGGCAGTCGTCGTCCTGGCAGGAGCGGGACTTGGTCCACAGGCAGGCTTTCTGGTCGGAGCACTCAGTCGCCTGCTGTGCAATTTCTTCGACGGACAGGGTCCCTGGACACCGTGGCAGATGGTCACCTGGGGACTGCTTGGTTTTCTGGCAGGCTGTCTGTTTCACAGGAAGAAAAGGAAAGCCGGGATTGCCTGGCTGGTCATATATACATTTTTATCCGTTTTTCTTTTATATGGCGGAGTCATGAATTTTGCGGCAATGCTTCTGGCGCATCAGTCAGACCCGGCGGGAAGTGCCGTCAGCAAAGAAGCATTGCTGGGATTTTATATGACAGGGATTCCTTACGATCTGTCCCATGCGGCGACAGCGTCGTTCTGTATGCTGCTGTTGGGAGACCGGCTGCTGCAAAAGCTGGAACGGATACAGATCAAATTTGGAATGCGGTTGTAACAGACGCTGTCATGGCGTTCTGATACGATATAGAGAAACAAAAAGGCAGACAGGAGCCTGCTGTTATGGGGGACGAAATATTCCCGGGCAGCAGGAAAGGCATTCACAGGAAGATTCTGTTATGCCGGCATTTTCTGCATCGCGTGCGTACCGGATGCAGGAGGTGTTACACAGGAAGAGTACGCAGAAATGAGGGTAAGATGAACAAGAGAAAAATGACAAGTTTTCTGCTTGTATTTGCACTGGTTCTGACAACGGTATTTTCTACCGGAACCGGTACTGCGAAGGCAGAAGAGAACGCACAGAAACTGGTCACAGTATATGTGGCTGCAAAGGGAGCTGCACTGAATGGTACTAAGAGTGCAGTGATCGCAAAGACACCGGTACAGGTGGCACAGGGAACGACAGCCGGCGCTGTTGTTTTGAAGGTATTGGAGCAGTCCGCTTATAAGGACAACTATGATTTTTCTTATGGTTTCCTAAACAGCATCAATGGACTCGCATCTGAGGATACAGGTGTAGTAAATCCAGATACAGGATATACAGACTGGGTATTCTGGAACTTCGGCATCAACGGAAAGTCTTCTGATGTGTTATTAGGCAACTATGTTGTACAGGATAATGACCAGATTGGTCTGTACTATGGCACTGCTTATAAGGATCTTTTTGCAGATGACGCATCTAAGAATCCTTCCGACGCAGATGCGAAGAAGCTGGTAGAGGTTGCCAAAGAGCAGAAAGCAGTTCTGGCAGATGCTATTTATGCACAGGCATTTGAATCCGGTAAAGTGGTTCCGGGCATTGACAATCCAAACGGTGTGTACACCGCATTTTCTCTGCTGCGTGCAGGTTTTGAAGCAAAGGATTTCTATCAGGCGGTTTCTGATAAGATCGCGGAGCAGTTAAAGAAACTGAAAGCAGGCGAGAGCATTCAGGATATCTATGGTACAGAGGTTACATTAGACAGTCTTGATGCTTCTAAATATGCAGAGTTCACTTATGCAAAGCTCGTACTGTTTACCACAGCAATGGGACTGGATGCAAAGAATATCGAAGGGGTAGACCTGATCGAGAAGATGGCATCTAAGAATGTATATGCAGCAACAAACGATTATGACTGCAATCGGGAGGCAACGATGCTTCTTGCACTGGATTGTGCAGATTATACACTGCCGGCAGGCGATGGTTACATTACAAAAGAGGATCTGTACACAACAATCGCTGATTCTATGGACACGATCCTGGGTGACTGTATCATGTATTCCAGTGTAGATTCTGTCGCAATGGCAGTACAGGCACTGGGTGTTTATGCTACGGCAAAGGATAAAGAGAGCCTTCCACAGTATGAGAAGGTATCGGCTGCTATGAAGCAGGGGGTTCATTTCCTGGAGCAGATGCAGAGCGATGAGGGTGGTTACATCGGATTTGGCGATACAAGCAATGTATGGTCCCTGTCAACTGTTATGGCGGCAATGGGCAGTTTACAGATCCAGCCTCTGTCAGAAGCAGACGGAACAGACTTTATCAAAAACGGAAAAACAGTTCTGGATGCAGCGGCAGCTTTTGTATCTGTAGAGGACAAAAAGGTCGATGAAGGATTAATGGGTTATCAGCCGGAACAGCTACTGCGTGCCTTGGATGCAAGCATCCGTACAGCAGAAGGCCGTCCGGACGTATATAATATGGCTTCAGCAGATGTACAGCCAAGTACTGCACCGACACCAACAGCTACCGCTAAGGTTACAACGACCGCAGCAATCACTACAAATTCTGCTGTTACTGCTTCCGCTCTGACAAAGAGCCTGAAACTGGATAAGAAGAAAGTCGTTGTAGCACCTGGAAAGACAGCTACGATCAAGGCAACAGTAAAAGCGGCTGCACCTGCTACAAAGGCAGCTGCATTAAAGGTAGTTAAGAAACTGCCAAAGAAGATCGGTACAGTGAAGATCACGGGCAAAAAGATCAAAGTTACTGCTGCGAAGAAGGCAGTCAAGGGAACATCCGGCAAATTCACAGTAGCCTCCGGTGACAAGAAGGCAGTCGTGACAGTAAAGATTCGGAATAAGGTCAAGAAGGCAAAGGCTGCAAAGAAAACCGTCACTGTTAAAAAAGGCAAGAAAACAGGTGTAGCTATCAAGGTTACAACTGAAAATAAGAAGAGAGCTACCACAGATGATGTCAAAGTCTCAGTGAAAAAAGTAGCTAAGGTTACAAGAACGGTTGTAATTAACGGAAAAGTAACTGTCATACTGAAAGGTGTGAAAAAGGGTCAGGCGAAAATGAAAGTGAAGGTCGGCTCTAAAACGGTCAAAGTAACAGTCAAAGTAAAATAATGATGCAGAGTCCTTTTTGGTAAGGAGAACATCATGACAGAGCAGAAGAATTTGCAACGGCACAAAAGCAGATGCGATCCTTCTACATCAATTCTTAAAATCATACAGAAAACGGGAGCATGTGATACGGCATGCTTCCGTTTCTTTTTCTTGTGTTCAGGGCGGGTGGGTGTTAAAATAAAGGATAAGTAACAGAGGAACAAAAAGTGAATGGAAAGTGGAGGAGATATGGGTAAATTTGTATTGACCTGCTGTTCAACAGCAGATATGACGAAGGAACATTTTGACGAAAGACAGATACCGTATGCCTGTTTTCATTATCAGATCGGGGATAAGGTATATGAGGATGATCTGGGTGTGACGGTGTCTTTTGCAGATTTTTATAAGAGCATAGAAGACGGGGCGCAGCCGGTTACTTCCCAGGTAAACAGCGAGCAGTATGTCGAGTTGTTTGAACCTTTCCTGAAAGAAGGAAAGGATATTCTGCATCTGGCACTGTCTTCCGGTATATCCGGCACGGTCAATTCGGCGCTGATCGCTGCCAAAGAGCTACGGGAAAAATACCCGGATCGTACGATCGAAGTAGTAGATTCTCTGTCAGCATCTTCCGGATTTGGACTGTTAGTTGATTATGTTGCGGATCTGCGTGATGCAGGTGCGACTCTGGCAGAGGCGAAGCAGTGGGTAGAAGAGAACAAATTAAAAGTGCAGCACTGGTTCTTTTCTACAGATTTAACGAGCTTTAAGAGAGGCGGACGTATCAGTGCGTCAGCGGCTGCCATCGCAACAGTACTCGGGATCTGTCCATTGATGAATGTAGATTTTCGGGGCAAGCTGATCCCACGGGAAAAGATCCGTACGAAGAAACGTGCCATCAAGCGCATTGTGGAAGTGATGAAGGAGCATGCAGAAGGAGGCACAGAGTACGATGGCAGATGCTATATCAGTAATTCTGCCTGCCGGCAGGATGCAGAGGCAGTGCGGGATCTGATCGAGGAGAATTTCCCACATCTGAAAGGAAAGGTTCTGATCAACAGCATCGGCACAGTGA
>CAUCOL010000088.1 GCA_958444395.1 uncultured Lachnospiraceae bacterium | reverse complement strand
GACAATCTTCTGTGTCTGTATACACAGCAAGATATCATGTGCTTCCGCATCCTCCGCATTAATATAATGCACATCATTCGTCGCCACCAGTTCAAGTCCCGTTTCCTGGCTCATCCGCAGCAAGCCCTGATTAACCGTCTGCTGATCGGCAATTCCATGATCCTGCAGTTCCAGATAAAAATGATCCTTTCCAAATACCTCTGACAGACGCAGTGCCTCTTTCTTCGCCTGCTCATACTGCCCCTGTCTGAGATTCGTTGCTACGATCCCCGCCAGACAGGCACTCAATGCGATGATCCCTTCATGATACTGTGCCAATACTTCCATATCAACACGCGGTTTATAATAAAAACCTTCCGTAAATCCTCTGGATACGATCTTCATCAGATTTGCATAGCCCCGATCATTCTCTGCCAGCAGTACCAGATGATGATACCGCTCCTCTCCCTTTGCATTCTCTCTGTCAAAACGGGAACCAGGTGCTACATACACCTCACATCCGATTACCGGATTGATCCCTTCTGCTCTTGCCTCTCTATAAAAATCTATCACACCATACATATTTCCGTGATCTGTAATCGCCAAATGTTTCATGCCAAGCTCTTTGGCTCTATGTACCAATTCTCCAATCTTACAGGAACCATCCAGCAAGGAATACTCTGTATGTACATGTAAATGTGTAAATCCCATATCTGTCCTCGTCTCTTTCTATTTTCCTCCACCGGCACAACGAACACTATGTTTCTGATGCTTTCATGCTGTTCGTACATCGCATGTCCGTTGTGCAGATCCACTTTTTATTATTTTAACACAAATCCTGTCCGGGATAAAGAGAAGCAACCGCCGCAAATTTTCTAAAAAGGAACAAAGGGCAAAACCAGTTTTTATATAATTAAAGGGAACGAAAGTTTCCTTTAACCTAAACAAGCCGCATGATTCTTACGAACCATGCGGCTTGTTGATCCATCCTGTGATGGGTTGATTTTTTAAATCTGACTCTGATTATTTAGAAGCTGTAATCTTAGCTGCTTCATCCTCAGCTGCCTTACGAGTCTTAGCTTCCTGCTGAGACCATTTCAGACACTGATCATAACCATATCCGGCTGTATCCTTAACCATCTTAGCTACTACGCTGTCAAATTCTTTATCAGACTTAGCATAAATAGCGTTCCAAGACTCAGTCTTGATACAGTCTGTAACCTGTTTCCAAACAGTCTTTAAGTCATCAGACTTTGTGCTCATAGTATATGTGCTTCCCGGAGACAGTGTATATTTACCCTGCTCGAAGTATGAATTACTATCTTCACAACCTGTGAACTTCTTCCAATCCTTCTGGATCTTTGTATTTGTCTCATCTGTTCTGCTCTTCCAGTAATCACAGTTAAATGTCTCACCGTTAGAATCAGGGTTTGGAGAATCTACAGACCATGTAGAAACTGCCATCTGCATCTGGCCATCCTGGAATGTACCATCATGCTCTGTCATCTTTGTCTTACTAGACTTATGGCACTCCTCACCTAAATCTGTAAGGTATGTGTTACCATCTTTGTCATAATCCCAGCACTCGCCCTGAGGACCATATGTCATTGTCATGAAACCTTCCGGTGTACAGAAGTAGTCAAGAATCTGCATACACAGCTCCGGATATTCTGTATTTGCACCGATGGATGTGATGTAGTTTGCACCCAGTGTGCTCAGACCATAAACGATAGGTGAAGCCTCTTCCGGTTTCATACAATACATATACTCACCGGCTTTCAGATGCTTAGAACTGTTAAATGCAAGCTGTCCTGAATAGTTGAAGATAGAGAACAGTACACCACCGTTCTGAACCTTCTCAAGCATCTGATCATATGTCTGTGTCATTGAGTCAGGATCCAGTAAGCCCTCACGATATAAGTTATTATACCATTTCAGCATCTGAAGATATGGACCATTCTGCTCTAATGCATCATGATATGTACCTGTAGCAGGATCGTACAGACCGATACCTAACTCATCATAACCATAGTAAGCTGTTGCTGTGGATTTTGCATACATAACCATTGCATCATCCCAGTCTGGCCATAAGGATACGGCATATGTCTTATTACCTGCATCATCCTTAGGATCTAACTCCTGCATCTTCTTTAACATAGAAGCATACTCGTCCAGATTTTTAACCTTAGGATAACCTAACTTCTTATACAGATCCCAACGTGTATCCCATGTATAGAAGAATGACTTATGATCTTCATTAGAAGTAGCCAGCTCACTACCCCAGCCATACAGTGTATCATCTTCACCGTCTGTTACCTTAGATGTGATATTACGGTTCTGCTGAAGTGCATCAGACATTGTGTTTACAATATCCTTACCTTCTTCGTTGATCAGGTCATCCTCTTCCAGATCGTATAACAGACCAGCCTTAACTGCCTGTGAATACTGATCCATCTTACCGCCCCAGATAACGATGTCACCTAAGTCACCATTCTCCATCTTTGTCTGGAAAATACCGTCTGACTCTGGTACGATGTTTAACTTAACATTGAACTTCTTAAGAAGGAGGTCTCCCATCCAACCTGTCTGAAGTCCTGAATAGTTGGCTACCTGACTGTATACCGTCAGGGTAACCGGGCCGTCGTTTGACGCTTTTTTGCTGTTATTACATCCAGTCATAACTGTTGTAGATCCAACAACCAAACTGGTAGCTAACAACATAGAAACTGCTTTTTGTTTGAATCCTCTTCTCATGATTATCCCCCATTTCGTTTATTTCCGCTTATGCACATTAAATACTCAAGCGAAGCATTCTATGTTATAAACCATTGTAAAGCATTTACCAATTATTTTCTACAAGGAATTTTATATTTTTTCATGGAATTTTCACAAAAATGTCTAATTTTTCATGTAAAAACAGCGTAAAAACTAAAAATACCACTGCATTTTTTCTGCAGTGGCATTTTTTTATTGGTTCGGTCCGCGTGCAAAATTTTACTGTGGACAGAAGCGGAACTACCTGTCAGAAACACGCTTTCCCTCTTTTTGGCAATCTGCCTGAGAACCGGAATTAATATGTATAGATTGCTATCCGGGATGCGTTTGCATTCTTCAGCAGCTTCTTATACGCTGTCTTCTTGCCGGAAGCGATCACTACATAGGCACCGCTTCTCGTATTCGTGAATGCATTTTTGCCAATCTTGGTCAGTACCTTTGTATTGATGACAACCGCCTTTAATTTCTTACAATTATAGAAGCTCTTTGTACCAAGTTTCTTTACCTTTGCCGGAATCGAAATCTTGCGCAGCGAAGTACAGCCGGCAAAGGCATAGTCACGGATCTCAGTCAGACCGCTTCCCAGTGTTACTGTCTGCAGCTTTGTGAGTCCCTGGAATGCTCTCGCCCCAAGATAGGTTACATTTTTTCCGATCGTCACTTTCTTTAATGCCGTGCTGCTCTTAAAGGAACGTGTGGAGATTCCTGTGATCGAATAGGTAAGTCCGTTTTTCGTAATGCTATCTGCGACTGTCAGAGAAGACTTTTTCATCGCTGCATTGCGGATTCGTTTGATGCGGACTGTTCCTTTGGCAGTCAGGGTAGGTACCTTTGTAACAACATACACATAATTACCGGCTATGATCTTATCGCCGAGTGCACTGCCGGTTACTGCTGTGTTCGTTGTAACAACAGATGGCGAGGTACTGACAGATGCCGGTGTCGTTGTGGCAGATGGTGAAGTAACCGAAGCCGGTGTCGTCGTACCTGCCGGTGTCTTGGATGGTTCATTCTCCGGTGCCTTTGTCTCCTCATTCTGCGGAGCTTTTGTTTCTTCACTGTCCGGTGCCTGGGATGGAGTATCGATCGCATCCTTTGTGGCTGCCTCTGTCCCTGCCTCCATGACCTCTGCTGCATTTGCCGCCTTAGCTTTTGTACTGAAGTTCTCTGTGGAAACCCCTGTGATAAGCAGAGCTGCACAGAGTCCCAATGTTACTACTTTTTTCATGTTTCTCATATTCATTCCTCATTTCTTTTTTATTTTTCGCGGAACACGCCGCATGTTATCCATGAAATATACTTTGCTTTATTTCATGATGCTATCATAACGGGGAAATGGGGCAGAATCTGTATTTTTTCATGACAGATTACGTTTATTTTTGTGACAAAAAAAAGGCAGCCTGCTATAAACAGACTGCTTTTTATCGTATCAATCGTATTATGCTTCTGCATTACTGAGGTATTTTACGATGTCCTCCATCGCATTTTCCTCATCGTCTCCATTTGCGGATACAACGACCTCTTCCCCTGCTGAAAGCCCCAGCGTCATCATGCCCATAATACTCTTTGCATTTACTTTTTTGTCCTCACACTCTACATAAATACTGCTGTTGTACTGGCTTGCCACCTGTACTAACACGGCAACGGGTCTTGCCTCCAGGCCATTTTTAATCTGAATTTCAATCTTCTTTGTAATCATGATTACACTTCCTCCTTTATTTTAGAGCACTTTTCAGCTGCGCTCCCGTAGCTGTTTTGCAATTTCTCCTAACTTTCTCAACCGGTGATTCACCCCGGATTTGCCGATCGGCGGCTGCAGCATCTGACCCAGCTCTGCCAGAGAACTGTCCGGATAGTCCAAACGCAACTCTGCCACCTGACGTAATCCCTTCGCCAGCTGACGTAACCCCCCGTTACATTCAATATATCTGATATCTTCTATCTGTTTGGCGGCAGCTGTCACAGTCTTATGGATATTGGCTGTCTCACAGTTTACCTGACGGTTGACGGAATTGCGAACCTCTTTGACGATCCGAACATTTTCAAAATCCATCAATGCCTGATGTGCCTCCACAACATTTAGAAAGTCTACTATCTGTGCACCTTCTTTTAAATATACTACCTGATATTTCTTTCTCTGTACGATCTTTGCATCCAACGAGAAAAATCCCATCATCTTCTGCAGCTCATCTGCAATCTCTCTGGACAGTACAGCAATCTCCAAATGATATGCCTTTCCGGGATCTGTCACAGAACCTGCCACAAGAAAAGCGCCCCGCAAAAAGGCACGCTTGCAACATGTATTCTGTACCAGGATCTTCTGTTCCGCAAAGCCGGTATTCTGCACCCTGCCAAACTCATCCAGCACCTTAACCGCTTTCAGTACCATAGCGATCTCTTGGGGATTTCGTACAATAATGTAATAATTGGTAATATTTCCCTGCACGTTATGATTCCGAACCATAACCTCTGCAGAAATATGAAACATTTTCCTTAATAACATATAAGATTTTTTCGCTACTGTCAAGTTCTCCGTATGTATTTCCAGATAATATCGCCCCCGCCCGGTCTTCTTCATCTTACCGGACAGGAAAAAAATCGCAGTAAATTCTGCCAGCTGACAATGTCTCGCCGGTGTATCGTATCTTTGCAATTCTTCTTTTACGTCTTTTGAAAATGACATATCTATCGATCCTTTTCTATATCTCTGTGCTCCACCTTCAGGCTGTATGGCAACTGCTGCATATGTTTTCCCAATGCATTGGCCAGCGTAACAGAACGATGCTTTCCTCCTGTACAGCCGATTGCGATCACCAACTGATTTTTTCCTTCTATAATATAGTTCGGTATCAGAAATTCGATCATCTCAAACAGCTTTTTCTCGAAGATCTTCGCCTGCTCCGATTTCATAACATATTCATATACGGCACGGTCATTGCCAGTATGTGGTTTCAGATCAGCAATGTAGTATGGATTTGGCAGAAAACGCACATCGAAGACCAGGTCTGCATCCTCCGGTATGCCATATTTGAATCCAAAGGAAAGAATTGTAACGAAAAAGTTCTCATATTCTCCCTTATCCAGAAAGATCTTGTCCACTTCCTGCTTCAGGTCACGGATCAACATATGGCTGGTGTCCAGTATATAATCTGCCCGCTTTTTAATAAACGCCAACTCCTGCCGCTCTGCTTCGATTGCACGGTCAACACGCCCCTGCAGTGCCAGCGGATGATTCCGCCTTGTTTCCTTATATCGTTTTACCAGTACAGAGCTGTCCGCATCCAGAAACAGGATCTCAAACCGGTAACCCGCTTCCAGCATGGCATCCAGCATTTCATCCAGCTCTGCCAGACCCTTTAAGTTGCGGATATCGATCCCCAGTGCTGCCTGTTTCCATGTATTTTCTTCTTCCAGCATCAGTTTCGTAAGTTTTGGAATCAGCCGAACCGGCATGTTATCCACACAGAAATATCCCAGATCTTCTAACATCTTTAATACCGAGCTTTTGCCGGCACCGGACATGCCTGTTACTATCACAAATCTCATGGTATCTGTTTAACCTCCAGTTCCAGCTCGACGCCAAACTGCCGACGGACTTCCTCCTGTACGTGATGGATCACCTGCAGTGCCTGTTCACACGTTCCTTTTCCCACATTTACCACAAACCCACAATGCTTCTCGGATACCATCACATCACCGTAGCGATATCCACGCAGTCCCGCATCCTGGATCAGCTTACCGGCAAAATACCCTTCCGGACGTTTAAATGTACTGCCGGCACTGCCGTATTCCAGCGGCTGTTTTTCTTTCCGCTGTCCATTCAACGTACGCATTGTCTCAAGGATCGTTTCTTTCTCTCCCGGATGCAGTGTAAACACAGCTTCCAATACAATAGCTTCCTTCTCCGGCACAATACTGTGGCGGTAGGAAAGTTCCAACTGCTCACAGGACAGTGTCTCGATCGATCCATCCTTATACAGCACGGTGGCAGAAGTAAGAACATCCTTGATCTCACCGCCGTACGCTCCTGCATTCATGACTACAGCACCACCCAGGGTACCTGGTATCCCACCGGCAAATTCCAGTCCTGTCAGTCCTGCCTTAGCAGCAGCAGATGCCAGTGCCGATAAAAGAGCTCCACTCTGTGCCGTCACCCGACAGTGTACAGAACCATCCGGCAGCGTCTCCGGCTCTGCCACTTTGATCTGATGCATCCCCCGCATAGAAAGTACAACTCCACGGATGCCGGTATCTGCCACCAGAAGATTACTTCCATTTCCAAGCACAAACCACGGCTCATTCTGTTCTCTGCACCAACGTATCACATTTCTTAATACATCTACACTCGTTACTTCTATAAAATAATCTGCCGGTCCACCGATCCGGAACGTTGTATGGGACGCCATACTCTCCTGTTCCTTCACGCAGCCTTCTCCTGCAATCTGCACTAACTGTGTCATTCTGATCCTCATTCTTTCTCTACCGACTCAACTGCTTCTTATTCATATCCTATTATCAAGGGCAAAACCAGCGTTTTGCCCTTGTTCGCTCGGTGTTGTGAGCAATTTCCTATCTAACAAAAAATCCTTACATCTGAATATGTAAGGATTTTAACAGCGTGCGCGAGAAGATTCGAACTCCCGGCCTTCTGATCCGTAGTCAGACGCTCTATCCAG
>CAUCOL010000087.1 GCA_958444395.1 uncultured Lachnospiraceae bacterium | reverse complement strand
TCTACATTTGCTCCGACCAGAGGGGAGGGAACAAAGTCTGCGATCTGATCGCGGATCAGCATAAAGTCTCCCGGCTGGAAGTCTGTATTTACCCCACCGGATGCATTGGTCAGGAATAAAACCTCTGCACCCATCAGATGCATCAGGCGGATCGGCAGGACAACATCGCTGATATCATATCCTTCATAATAATGAATGCGTCCCTGCATACATACCACGGGAACATTTCCTACATATCCGAAGATAAATTGTCCTTTGTGCCCCGGAGCCGTAGAGACAGGAAAACCGTCGATCGCATGGTAATCCAGGGTATCAACGACACGGATTCCCTCTGCATAGTCTCCCAGACCGGATCCCAGTACAAGGGCTATCTTGGGGGTGAAAGAGATCTTTTTCTGTACGCAGGCATAGCACTGCATTAATTTATCGTAAACTTGATTCATAGGAACCTCTCTTTCTACAAAAATTATTTTTGTGTTATTGTGGATCATATCTGTTTTCTGTCACTTCTTTGGAAGAGATATGGACAATGTGAACAGAGTGAAGATAAGATCCTGATTCACTGCTTGGTATAATTGTACAGATAATACCGGGAAATAGCAATGTTTTTGGTAAAATAATTGACAGTATTTTCTGCTTGGTCTATAATATATTTATTCTAAAAAACGACAGTTTTCAGCAGTCAAAGGCAAACTTTTCGAAAGGAAAGGACGCAAAGCTAAAGGGCCTTGAGCATTCGTGGCAGCCAGTTACCGAAAGGAAACTTTTTTTGCGTTATAGGAATCCGGGGTTTCCTATAATGCAAGCGGTTCAGACGGGAAAAAAGTCTGAAAGAACACGATCGCTGTGCATGGGAGAATATAAACAGAAGGAAAGCTGTCCTGTTTTGTGGACAGGTGTAGATACATTTGAAGAAGGGGACAGACAGATGATCAGACGAAAGCATATAGCGGTGTTTCTGCCGCAGATTTATACAGAATATGTTGCCGGATTCCGTAAATACATTGAAGAAGCGGTGAAGGATAAAGAGTATAAATTATATTATTTTACCTGTTTTGGAGATAACAGCTCGATGGGAAAGGATCGTGCGGTAAATGACCAGTACGATCAGGGAGAGCGTGCTATTTTCAGGCTTCCGGATTTTGATTACGTAGATGGTCTGATTATTTTGTATGATACTTTTGCTATGTCACAGTGGAATGAGATTGTCCATATGATCCGGGAGCGATGTCAGTGCCCTGTTATTAATTTTCGTACCAAACTGGATCTGGAGGGTGTGACCAATATTCTGGTAGACGACAAGAAAGCCTTTCAGGAGATCATAGCGCATTTTATTAAGGTACATCATTCCAGAAAGATTGCGCTTGTGACAGGATGGAAGGGAAATGTCCACTCGGAGATCCGTTTGAAGCTGTATCGTGAGATCCTGGAGGAGTATGGCATTCCTTATCAGCCGGAGATGGTCTATTGGGGGAATTTCTGGAAGAACTGTGGGGATGACATTGTAGAGCAAATGCTGGCAGAGGGAAAAGAAAGACCGGATACGATCATCTGTGCGAATGATTACATGGCGATTTCGGTGATCGAGGCATTAAAGAAGAGGGGAATTCGTGTTCCGGAGGACATCAGGGTATCCGGATATGATGATATAGAAGAAAGCTACTATAATGATCCATCTCTTACTACAGTACGTCAGCCGATGGAGCAGATGGCGCAGACGGCGATTGCGACGCTGGAGGCGGCGTGGCGTGGTGAGCCGGTGAAGAAGGTGATCACATTGCCGGAAAAGGTGGTTTTGCGCCAATCCTGTGGCTGTGACAGCAGCGGTGCCAATCATGCACTGGAGTATCACAATATATTAAATGAGAAGATCGATAAGATGACTGATCTGGAGACTTCGCTTACGACGATGATCACCTTTATGTCCAGTACAGACAATCTACAGGACTGCATTGATTATCTGAAGGAATACGCATTAACCGATACTGGTTTTAGAAGTTTTGCTCTCTGCCTGGATCGGGGGTGGAGAAATCAGCGTACACTGCCATCGGCGGAGTATGGCAGCAGCAGGGATGAAAAGGTGGACATGGTTGTCGGACTGTTTCATGGCAAGGTGCTGGAGCCGGAAAGCTTTTCGGTAGCACAGCTTTTACCGAAGGTCTTTGGGCAGGCGAAGGAGTCCGTCTATATTGTACCGATCCATTACCTGCAGTATTATATGGGATATGCGGTGATCTCTCCGCAGTATGAGATGGCAGATAATATAGGAATCCGTGCCTGGTTTTTGCATCTGGATAATGCACTGGAAAATATACGGATCAAAGAAAAACTGAATCAGGTCGTCAATAAACTGGAACAGCTGTATGACAGAGATACCTTAACCGGGTTATATAACCGGAGAGGTTTTGAACGGTATGGGGAGTTGTTTTACAGAGAATGTCAGATGCAGAAGGTGTCTCTTATGATTATGGAACTGGATATTGACGGACTGAAGATCATCAATGACCGGTATGGTCACAACGAAGGGGATGCAGCGATTTCCGTGATCGCACAGGCATTGCTCCATGCGTCGGTATCAGAGGAAGTGTGTATTCGTTCCGGAGGAGATGAGTATGTGGTGATCGGCAGGGATTACACACAGGAAAAGCTGGAGCAGTTTAATATACGGTTTGATGCTTATATAGAGCAGATGAACCAAACGCTGGGAAAGGCTTATACCTTTGGAGCAAGCAGAGGTGCTTTTATCGGGATACCGGACGGAGTCCATACGATAGAGAATTATCTGAAGATAGCCGACGAGAAGATGTATCAGGATAAAAAGCGCCGGAAGGCACCGATGCGGTAATGGGCGTGGCAGACAGCAGCTTATATAGATTAAGATGTTGAAAGATTTTGTGATGAAGGATCGGATTTTTTGACATTATAATCTTATATATAGAAAGAGAAGGTTTGCATCCGGAGGGAGCAGACAGGAAAATGGTCAGAGACTTAGGACTCTGACCATTTTTCCCATTCTTCCATTAATTCCAGTAATCGTGTTTCGTTTTCCTCTTTTTCTTTTGCAATGGATTGAAGCAGAACCAGATCTGTTCCGTTAGCCGGGTCTGTCAGCTGTTGGTCCAGAGCATCATTTCTCGTTTCCAGAGTTTCAATCTCTTCTTCGATCTTATGGATAGCATTTTCTTTTTTACGCAGTCTTGCCTGTTCCTCTTTCTGTTGTTGCCAGCTGAGCTTCGTATCCTGAGCAGCTGTTTTGGCTGTTGTGGTGGCATCTGCTTCGACCGGTTTTAGCTGTGCCTGTTCGACAGCGTCTTTCTTTTCCAGATAATAATCATAATTACCAATGTAGCTTACGATCTGCTGATGTGTCAGATCCAGAATACGGGTGGCTGTCTGGTTGATAAAATAACGGTCATGTGAAACGAACAGTACAGTGCCCTCAAAGTGGTTCAGTGCATGTTCCAGAATCTCTTTAGAGTCAATATCCAGGTGGTTGGTCGGCTCATCCAGAATCAGGAAGTTGGCATCGGATAACATCAGTTTGGCGAGGGAAACACGTCCTCGTTCTCCGCCGCTCAGATTCTTGACCTGTTTAAACACATCGTCATTGGTAAAAAGGAATGCCGCGAGGGTATTACGTACCTGCGTGTTATTCATAGTAGGAAAGGTGTCCTGAATCTCATCAAAGACGGTCTTTTCCATATGCAGTACCTGATGCGCCTGATCGTAATAGCCGATCTCTACATTGGTGCCGAGGTGGATCGAACCGGCGTCGGCATCCAAAAGTCCATTGATGATCTTAAGCAGAGTGGTTTTACCGGAGCCATTGTCACCGATGATCGCAACACGTTCGCCCCGCTTCAGTTCAAAATCAATATCCCGGAATAATACATCTTGATCAAACTGCTTGGAGAGACCATGCACATCCAGTACGTCATTTCCACTCTGGATCCGGGGCGAAAACAGCAGAGACATCTGTGAGTTTTCTTCGACAGGCTTTTCCAGCCGTTCCATCTTATCCAGCATTTTTTCGCGGCTTTCTGCGCGCTTGATCGATTTCTCACGGTTAAAGGAACGCAGTTTGGCGATGACCTGTTCCTGATGCTTGATCTGTGCCTGCTGGTTCAGATACTGTTTCATCTGGGTATCTAAGAGTGCCTGCTTTTTTTCGGAGAATTGGCTGTAGGTACCCTCAAAGACCAGGGCATGATGCTGGCGGATCTCGATCACCTTAGTGACGATCTTATCCAGAAAATAACGATCATGGGCAACGATCACAACGGCACCCTTATAGCCGGACAGATATCCCTCCAGCCAACGGATCGCTTTCATATCCAGGTGGTTCGTCGGCTCATCCAAAAGGATCAGATCCGGTTCCTGCAGAAGCATTTTGGCAAGTGCAACACGGGTCTTTTCACCACCGGACAGCGAATCGACCGGTTTCGTAAAGTCGGACGATTCAAAACCGAGCCCTTTCAGAACACCGACTAATTCACTCTGATAAGCATATCCGTTCATCTGCTCGAAGCGGTGGCGCAGGGTATCACATTGACGGATCAGTGCTTCCAGGGTATCTCCTGTGGCATTGTTCATCTGCTCGGTCAGTTCTTGAATCTGTTTTTCCAATGCAATGACTTCTTTCTTTGCATCCTGCATCTCTTCGAGAATCGTATGACCGGATTCAAAGTTCTGATTCTGTGCAAGATAGCCGACCACAGCATCCTTGCGGATGATCACATCCCCGCCATCTGCTTCATATTCCTGCATCAGGATTTTCAGCAGAGTGGATTTACCGGAGCCGTTTACGCCGACGATTGCTGCTTTCTCAGTATCATTAATATGGAAAGAAATATCCGTCAGGATATCCTCTCCGTTAAATGCTTTATTTATATGGCTACACTGTAAGATCATGGGTGTGCCTCCTTTAATTCATTAATAGTAATTTGACCGGATGCCTGTCTGTCACTGCACAGCCTGTGTATCATTCATCAGGACATCCGTCTCTTTCAATATCTAAGATTAAAGCGTCAAAAAGTACAAACTCCCTGACAACTTAATTATTATAACGGAAAAAACATAAAAAGAAAATAGTGAACCAAAACTTCCTTCCTCCCACAACAAAAACATAAGTCCGCACAGGCTTCACATACCACGGGAGACAGAACAAGACCTAAGTACCGGCGTGCTCATAGTGCAGCACAAAGTATATTTCTTTCACACGTTGGGAGTGAGTTCGTTGGGAGGCACGTAAATCAATTATCCTATCCGTGTGTCAACGGACTTGGGAAAGGCGTAAGGTACCAAGATAATTTTTTATCCTCCTTTGCGCAGACTTTGACAGTCAACAGGCAAAAATCAGGAGTGCATTCTTGCCTGCGGATGTCCGGATGGAGCGGGTTGACTGTCCCCGTGGGATGTGAAGTTTATGTGGATTACTTGTATTTGATTTCGTGGGTGTGCTATACTGATTCAGATATCTTTTAATTTTGGAAGACAGATACAAGAAGATGCATAGGGATGTATTATAACGAAAGAAAGGCTGGTCAGGCATATGACGATAGATAATTTTCAGACTATTTGCAAAAAGAAGCGTCTGATCCTGGATGGAGCGACAGGATCAAATCTACAGAAGAGAGGGATGCCTGCCGGTGTCTGCCCGGAGGAGTGGATTCTGGAGAACCCGGAGGTATTGATCGGGCTGCAGCAGGAATACGTAGAGGCAGGAACGGACATATTATATGCGCCGACCTTTTCCGGAAACCGTATCAAGCTGGATGAATATGGAATGGGAGATCGTGTGGAGCAGATGAATAAAGAGCTGGCGGGGCTTTCCTTTGAGGCAATCCGCCGTGCCGGTGCCGATTATCCTGTTTATGTGGCAGGTGATATTACAATGACCGGTCAGCAGCTGTATCCGATGGGAAATCTTCCATTTGAAGAATTGGTCGATATTTATAAAGAGCAGATTGGCTATCTGAAGGAAGCAGGAGTTGACATGATCGTGGTAGAGACGATGATGAGCCTGCAGGAGTGTCGTGCTGCTGTGCTGGCAGTGAAAGAATGTTCAGAGCTTCCGGTAATGGTTACATTGACGTTTAACGAGGATGGAAGAACGTTGTTTGGGACGAATCCGGAGACAGCGGCGCTGGTATTAAATGCAATGGGGGTTGATGCGATCGGTGTAAACTGCTCGACCGGACCGGATAAGATGCAGGAGGTCGTACGGAGTATGACGCAATATACGGATCGTCCGATCATTGCCAAGCCAAATGCCGGACTGCCACAGCTGGTCGATGGTGTGACGATTTATGATATGGGACCGGAAGAATTTGCCACAGAGATGATGGGACTGGTGGAAGCAGGAGCAGATATTCTGGGGGGCTGCTGTGGTACGACGCCGGAGCACATCCGCCGGTTGACGCAGCTGCTTCATGCTAAGGGATGGATGGAACAGGTTTCTTTTCCGGAGCGTCAGGGAAAAGTCATTCGCCGGGCACTTTCTACGGAACGGAACGTTCTTCCGATCGATATCAATGGACCATTTAAGATCATTGGGGAGCGAATCAATCCAACCGGAAAGAAAAAGCTGCAGGAACAGCTGCGGGAAGGAAATCTGGAGCTGGTCGGCGAGATGGCAGAGGCGCAGGTAGAAGCCGGCGCGGCGATCCTTGATGTAAACATGGGGATGAATGGAATCGATGAGAAGGAAATGATGTGGAAGGCGATCAATGAGCTGACCTTGCTGACAGACATTCCGTTGTCGATCGATTCCAGTTATGTTGATGTATTAGAGTCGGCACTTAGAATCTATCCGGGACGTGCTTTAATTAATTCTATTTCTTTGGAGAAAGAAAAGTTTGAAAAACTGATTCCGATTGCTAAGAAATATGGTGCGATGTTTATCCTGCTTCCTTTATCAGATGCCGGACTGCCAAAGAATATTGAGGAGAAGAAGCAGATTATTCATACGATCCTGGATGCGGCGAAAGCGCAGGGGATGACAAAAGAGGATGTTGTGGTAGATGGGCTTGTTGCAACGATCGGTGCGAATAAAAAGGCTGCGATCGAGACGATGGAAACGATCCGCTACTGTAAGGATACACTGGGGGTTGCCACTGCATGTGGCCTGTCTAATATTTCCTTTGGTCTGCCGGAGCGTGCGTTTGTCAATAGTACGTTTATGGCGATGGCGATCCAGAGTGGGCTGACGATGGCAATCGCCAATCCGGGACAGGATCTTCTGATGCATACTGTCTATGCGGCAGATCTGCTGATGAATAAACCGGAGTCAGACGGTCGTTATATTGAGCGTGTGGCAAACCACAAGCTGACAATGGTCAGTGGGGAGGTAGACAGTGCCAGTCTGCAGAAAGCAGCCGGTTCCTCTTCCGGAAAGTCTGTAGAAGGCATACCGGCAGAAAAAGCGGGAGATGTTGTGTTTGAAGCGGTTGTGAAAGGAAAGAAGCAGAAAGCAAGACAGCTGGTCGAAGAGGAAGTAGCAAAGG
>CAUCOL010000086.1 GCA_958444395.1 uncultured Lachnospiraceae bacterium | reverse complement strand
CTTAATCTCTCCCAGTGCCTGCGCTGCCTCCATCGTCGGAACTGCACAGCGGATAATATCGCAGCCTGCCTCCTCCAACGCAAGGATCTGTGCTACGGTAGCTTTTACATCCTCTGTCTTGGTATTGGTCATAGACTGGATCGCGATCGGATGTCCTCCACCGATCACTTTATTGCCAATGTGTATCTCTTTCGTTGTGTCTCGAAACATGTCTCTCCTCCTGTTTTATATGCTGTTGCTTTTCCCGGAATCTATACCGACCGGCACTCCTGTCACAGGCTGCCGGCCGGATACGTTCCACTTTTTTACTACTTTATGATCTTTATAATATCATTAAACATGATAAATACCATGAATGCCATCAGCAGAATGAAACCAATCGCATGTACAAATCCCTCTTTATCACGGTCAACCGGCTTGCCACGCACTGCTTCGATCAGGATAAAGACCAGTCGTCCACCATCCAGTGCGGGAAGGGGCAGAAGATTCATTACACCCAGGTTGGCACTTAATAAAACTGCCATCTGCAGCATATTGATCAACACCGTCTTGATGCCATAGGATGCACTCTGTTCGATCACATCACCGACCGTATCCACGATACCGACCGGACCGGATATGTCATCCTTAGATAGTTTTCCTGCTACCAGCTGACCAAGACTGGCAACTGTCGTTTCAATCCAGTATTTCACCTCGACAAAACTGTATTTTAATACACCGGCAGGTCCCATCTTTTTTAATTTATATGCCTGAAATCCCAGTGTTTTTCCTTTATATGGCGAAGGAGTTACATCGCAGGAAAGCTCTTTACTTCCTCTTTGTACCGTAAATGTCACTGTGTCCGGTGAACCTTTCGCCTCATTCATGCATTTTTGCAGATCTCCGGCATTTTTTATGGTGGTATCACCGATTGCTTTGATCAGATCGCCCTTTTTCAGCCCTGCCTTTTCACAGGCACCGCCTTCACTGACCATGGCGATCTCAGCGGATGCAGAAGCCTGCTGTGCATAACTGAAACCAAACAGGTAGGTCTGATAATTAGGATCGATCGCAAGCGTTTTTTCCCTGCCATCACGTTCTACCACGACCGACACTTCTTCCCCGGTCAACGGATGTAACAGCTGATACGTATCGATCTCACGGCCGATCACGATCTTATGTCCATTGATGCTTTTGACCACATCGCCCTTCTGCACTCCGGCTGCCTCGCCCGGCTGACCGGCATATACCTGCACAACCTCCGGCAGATCGATGCCGGTATTGCCCAGAATGATGACAGAAAAGATAAATGCCAGGATAAAGTTAAAAAACGGACCGGCAAAAACAACAGAAAAGCGTGCCCATACGCCTTTGCTGTTATAGGAACCCTCCGACATGTCTTCGGTGTCCTCTCCAACCATAGCACAGGAGCCACCGATTGGAAACAGCTTCCAGGAATATTTGGTGATCCCCTGCCAGTCCTCCCTCTCTTCAAACAGCTTCTGTCTGCACAGAAATTTACAGGTAAATCCTTTCGCAGTCTTAGCGACTGTGATCAGACGTGGTCCCATACCAACAGAAAATTCTGTCACCTCTACTCCATTTTTCTTCGCCAGAAGAAAATGACCAAACTCATGAAATATGACAATCACGGTAAATATTAATAACGCGGCGATAATATTCATCTAATTCTTATTAACCTCCTAATGACTATAAATATTTTGCTTCGATCTGACGGTATACTTCCTGCTCCACAACCAGTACTTCCTCCAGAGAAGGATCCTGGATCGTCTGATGTGCTAGCATACACTCTTCGATAATCTTCGGAATATCCAGATATGCAATCTTACGATTTAAAAACAGTGCCACAGCCTTCTCATTGGCTGCATTTAATACGGTTGGCATACTGCCGCCTTCTTTTCCCGCCTGATAGGCAAGATCCAGCCCACGGAAAGTCGCACGATCCGGCTGTTCAAAATGGATCGCACCGATCTTCGTAAAATCAAGCCGTTCACCCGGCAGATTTCTTCTCTGCGGATATGTCAATGCATACTGGATCGGCAGCTTCATATCCGGTGTGCCAAGCTGTGCCATCACAGCGCCATCGACAAATTCAACCATCGAATGGATCACACTCTGCGGCTGGATCACAACATCAATCTGATCAAAATCCACGTCAAACAGCCACTTTGCTTCAATCACTTCCAGCCCCTTATTCACCATAGTCGAAGAATCGATCGTAATCTTGCGTCCCATCGACCAGTTTGGATGCTTCAGGGCATCCTCAACCTGCACGTTCTTCAATTCCTCTCTTGTCTTTCCACGGAACGGTCCACCGGAAGCCGTCAGCAGAATCCGGCTGATCTCCCCATGATGCTCTCCATTCAGGCACTGAAAGATCGCAGCGTGCTCACTGTCTACCGGTGTCAGAAGCACCTGGTGCTTCCGGATCAGCGGCATAATGATATGCCCTGCTGTCACCAGCGTCTCTTTATTGGCAAATGCAATATCTTTTCCTGCTTTGATCGCTTCGATCACCGGACGGATGCCGATCATTCCTACAACAGCCGCAACAACAACATCTGCAGAGGAAACCGTTGCGCAAGTGATCAGTCCATCCATCCCATATACGATCGAAACATTCTCTTCCTTCACCCGCAATGCCAGTTCTCTCGCCTTTTGTTCATCATATACGCAGACAACCTCCGGATGAAACTCCCGGATCTGTTGTTCCACCAGATCTATGTTACTTCCCGCTGCCAATGAGACGACATTCATATCCTCATTGCCACGGACTACTTCCAGTGTCTGTGTTCCGATCGAACCCGTAGAACCAAGTATTGCAATATTTCTCATACTCATAACTATCCCCACTTCCGCATGTATTACCGAATCAGAAAAAGACTCAGCACGTAAACTATCGGTGCTATAAAAATAATGCTGTCAAAACGATCCAATATGCCACCATGTCCCGGAATCAGCTTTCCATAATCCTTAATATCATGGTTCCGCTTGATTGCAGATGCCGTCAGATCCCCGATCTGGGATAATACAGCTGACACACCACCGATCAGTGCAAACTCCCACCAGTACTCTGTCTGTTTAAAGAATGCCAGCGCAAACAAAAATCCGATCAGCGCAGCACCCACAATACCACCCAGACAACCTTCGATCGTTTTATTCGGGCTGAGTTTGGATGGCAGCTTATGTCTGCCGATCAGTTTGCCCACACAGTAGGCACAGGTATCTGACCCCCATGCCCCGATAAAGATAAGCCATACCAGTAATATACCGTCTTTTAAGAAACGGGTCTTAAAAACAAAGGACATCATCATTGTCACGTAGATCAGTCCAAATAACAGCATCGTCATCTGATTGGAATGATACTTCGGATAACCGATCACATAACATCCCATCAATACGATCAAGGTTCCTAACAGCCAGAACAGCAGGTAGGTGTAGGCGTCGTCCAATATCAGCACATCAATCATGATACCGGAAAGATAACAGAGTACCGCCGGAACGGACTTTTGCATGCCCACCGCCCGGTACAGTTCAAATAAACCGATTAGGGATATCCCCGTAATCACGCCAAACAATGGATACCCTCCATATACCATCAGAGCGATCGTAATCGCCATTAATATTATACCACTTCTTAATCTAGTCCAAAACATAAACCGGTTCCCCTCGTTATTTTACTCCGCCAAACCGACGGTCTCTTGACTGGTAAAATGCGACTGCCTTTTCCAGTTCCTTTTTATTAAAATCAGGCCACAGTACATCCGTAAAATAAAACTCTGCGTATGCCAGCTGCCATAACAGATAATTGGACAGCCTCTGCTCTCCACTGGTACGGATCATCAGATCCGGATCCGGGATTCCTTTTGTATCCAGATAGTCAGCGATCGTATGTTCTTCGATCTCCTGAGGTGCCAGCTTTCCTGCCTTTACATCTTCTGCCATCGCACGAACGGCACGCTTGATCTCATCCCGGCTGCCATAATTTAACGCCACCTGGAAATGTAGTCCGGTATTCGCAGCAGATACTTCTTCCAGCTCCCGTATCTTTGCCTGCAGATCCGGCTCCAGACGGGTAATATCACCGATCACACGCACCTGCATATTATTCTTCTTGCTGGTCTTTAAGCAGTCCTTCAGATAATTATGTAACAGCTTCATCAACGCATCTACTTCTTCCTGGGGTCTGGACCAGTTTTCCGTAGAAAACGCATACATTGTTACATACTCAATCCCCATGTTCCATGCCGCCTCGCAGATTTTTTCTACATTCTTGCTGCCCGCAGCATGCCCCGCATTTCGTGGAAGCATACGCTTTTTTGCCCATCTTCCATTTCCATCCAAAATAATTGCCACATGACGCGGCACCGGTTTTAATCCGTCTTCCATCGCTGATTATCCGCCTTTCTCTGTACTATAACGAAAGAGACAGGCAAGCAAGACCTATCCCTCTCATAATATATCTTCTATTCTTATACTGTCATGATCTCCTGTGATTTCTTTTCGATCAGGGCATCTACTTTTTTGATAAACTCATCTGTCATCTTCTGAATATCTGCCTCTAATGTTTTCTGCTCATCCTCCGAGATCTCATTTGCTTTCTGTTCCTTCTTGATCGCATCGTTTGCATCACGACGAATATTACGAACGGCTACTTTGGCATTTTCGCCTTTCTTCTTAACATCCTTTACAAGCTCTTTACGACGATCCTCTGTCAGCTCCGGAAATACCAGACGGATTGCCTTACCATCGTTGTTTGGTGTCAGACCCAGATCAGAAGTCAGGATTGCCTTCTCGATCTCCTTGATCAGACTTGCTTCCCACGGCTGGATTACCAGAGTACGTGCCTCAGAGACTGAAATGTTCGCTACTGCCTGCAGATTGGATGGCTGTCCATAATAATCCACAGTAATGCGATCCAGTACATGCGGATTTGCTCTGCCGGCACGGATCGTTGTATACTCATTTGCCAGACTGTCCAGTGATTTCTCCATTTTCTCTTTGAACTGATTTAATTCTACGCTCATTTTAATTCTTACCCTTTCTTACTGATTCTATGCTGTAACAAGCGTTCCCTTTGTCACGCCGTTCACTGTATTTACAATGCTGTTTTCTTCATTCAGACCAAAGATCATCATCGGCATATGGTTCTCCATACACAGAACCGCTGCTGCCAGATCAATGACACCCAGTCTCTGGTTGATCACATCATTGATATCGATCTCATCGTATTTCTTTGCATTTGGATTTACTGCCGGATCGGAATCATATACACCATCGATTGACTTGCCGGAAAGGATCACATCTGCCTCCATCTCAACTGCACGAAGCACCAATGCTGTGTCTGTCGAAAAATATGGATGACCGGTTCCACCTGCAAAAAATACAACCGCTCCATCTTTCATATAAGCATTTGCCTTATCCTTTGAGAATACCTCTGTAAAAGAACTGCATGTAAACGGAGTCATTACGCTGGTACGGATTCCGGCACTGCGAAAGATCTCTGATACATAGATACAGTTCATCACCGTTGCCAGGGTACCGATCTGATCTGCTTTCGTACGATCGATATTCTGACTGGTACGTCCTCTCCAGAAGTTTCCACCACCGGTAACAACACCTACTTCGATTCCGGCATCCACCAGCTGCTTTACTTGTCTGGCGATCCCCATACAGGTCGCCTCATCAAAACCGGTCTTCTTATCTCCGGCGAGGGCTTCCCCGCTCAGTTTCAATAATACTCTTTTATACTTAGCCATGCTTTCCTATCCTCCTGTATTATTTACTTTCTGACTTTCCAAAATAATTTTCCAGATCGACACCGGCATAGTTTAAAGAACAATAGCCGTCTACGACTGCGCCTGTATTTACCTGGATAGATTTTGCTTTAATGCTGCCCTGTACAACCGCAGTTGCATCTACGATTACTGGACCATTCACATCAATATTTCCTTTTACGGCACCGGCTACAGAAGCAGAAGTACCTGTAATATCACCGATCACGATCGTTCCTTCTGCAATCTCGATCGCCCCGTCACTGTCAATATTTCCTTCCAGACGATCTGTCTTCACAAGGACATTGGATGCCGATACATTGCCGGAGATCTTACCAAAGATAGACAGCTTTCCAAGACAGTCTACATCCCCTGTGATCGTACCCATGATCTTCAATGAACCATCGGAAGAAATGCCACCATTGATCGTCGTCCCCTGTGTGATCACGGTTACTTCCTCGGACTGATCTGCTTCTTCTGAAGCAGCAGCGATCTCTGTCTCAGGCTCTTCCTTTTTCTCTTCTACCGGTATGTCTTCTTTTTCTGCGACAGGCTCCTTGATAGGAGTCTCCTCTTCCTCTTCCGGCAATGGAATATCTTCTGCCTCTTCCGGCAGTGGAATATCCTCGATCGCATCGTCCTCTTCGGAGCTGTCTGCGAACAGATCTGTCTTAACCAGACTGTCCTCCTCTCCCATATGATTATCCTCAGCAAAGATCTGACTTAATAAGTCCTTATCTACATTTGCATCATCAAATTCACTCATTCTTATCCTCCTGTTCTCAGTAAACGTATCCTTTCACCTGTCCACAGGGTACGGATACCGCAACCTTCTACTTATATGATACATGCTGCACTAACGGTGTATCTTCCGTGATCGGCAGAATATCATAATTTTCGCTTTTCAGTTTTTTGATCAACGACGGAAGTGCCTTCGCTGTCTCCGCCTTTGTCTGTTCATCATGCATCAAAAGCACTACATTGTCTCCGGACTGGTGTATGCTGTTCATGGCAGCCTCCAACAGCTGTTTCGCTGTGTAATCCTTTCCCTCGGTCGTTGCATCATCATTCTGTGCATTCCAGTCAAAATAAATGATCCCCTGTTCATTCAGATAATTGATACACTGACGCATAGGAACCTTACTGACCGTATTGCTGCTTCCTCCCGGAAAACGGTAAAACTTAGGACGTACCCCGGTGATCTGAAACAGAAAATCACTGATCCCCGTCACGTCTTTTTTGAATGCATCCAGGTCTGCATATACTTTTCCATAGTCATGTGTATACGAATGCATCGCCAGCGTATTGCCATTTGCTACAATACGTTTATATCTGTCTGCATTCTCCTGACCTTCCCTGGCTATGCAAAAAAAAGTGGCACGAACATTATATTTCTCCAGGGTGTCCAATATCGTGTCCGTATTGGCACTCGGACCATCATCAAATGTCAGATATACATTCGGCTTATCCGGATTGTCAGTCGTTGCTTCCGCCTGCTTCTGCAGCTGTGCCTCTTTCTCCTTCAGCTCTTTCTGGATGTCTTTTAACTGCTTCTGAAGCTGCTTCTGCTTCATATCACTGTCTTTGAGCTGCTTCTCCAGAGAATTCACGTTCTTCTGCAAAGATTTTACTTTGGAACGGCTGTAGATTCCATAAATCACCGGAATCAATATGAGTGCAAGAATCACAGCAGCTGTAATCCTTCTGGCAATCATCGCCTGATGCCGTCGTTTCCGAGCTCTGGCACGTCGGATCTGTTCTTCGCGTGTCATATTCTCACTCCTTTATTTCATTTTAACAAC
>CAUCOL010000085.1 GCA_958444395.1 uncultured Lachnospiraceae bacterium | reverse complement strand
GTATATACTGCATGCGGTCATGCTCTTTCTTCATGTCTTCTGAATAAAAAACCTTCGTCATATAGTACAGATTCCGCAAGGCAGCTCCCATCCCGATAAACATAAACACCAGGAACCACAGACTCGTATGAAATCTATGATCCAGCCACCAGCCGATCCCGGCACAGATAAACAACGGCACCATCATGCTGATGCCAATCTGACTGATCATCGCAATACTGCGGATCACAGAACGTTTCTTCTTATTCATTGTCCCTCCATGTATCTCACGTGTTTACAGGATCCCCAGGCATCTCATTCTATCACCGGAAAGGATGTATTTCCCCCCACAAAAGCCTTGTACGATATACCCTTTAAGTATATAATATATTCCCCAAAAAGTCTACCGTAATATGCACATCTGACAGTTCGCTGTTCCCCTGCAATACACGCAGGCGCCCTGTGGCAGGGCGATCGGCTCATCAGATTGTAAAAAAATCCCAATCACACTCCACAACGGCTCCATTTTCCCGTCCTCCATCATCCTAATTCCAGCCTCCTGTGCCGGGAGCACAGACAACAGTTTCTCCATCGCCTCAATGGGCATGCCATAAAATCCCGGACCCAGAGACGCTGCTATATAGCCATGCTGCTGTCTGCGTTGCAGGGAACGCAGCAGCCAGGCTCTTGTTCCATCAAGCAGTGCTGTCTGCCATGCATTGACAAAAAAACGATCTAGTTCGTTCATCTCCTCTTCCTCCGCCGGAATATCAATCCCATGAAAGGCATATACGACACAGCCTGTCAGTGTTTCCTGTTTAATTTGTGCCAAAACAGAGCACTCTATACACTGACCCTCCAGATAAAATGCATTTTCGCGGATGCATGCACGTCCAAAGCTGCGGCTGGCGATCCGCAATTCTTTTCCCTGAAAATACCGGTTCCAGATGCGTACACCCTGTCGGAACAGCTGTAGCTGCGCCTGTTTATTTTCCTGCGATGCGCAGCGTTTCTTCATATAATTCATAGAATCCTGAAACAGATCAGACGTGTGTACCGTCGTTATCATTTCTTTACTCATTTTTATCCTTTCCACTTTACAATTTACACCCCCATCGCTATAATTACTTTAATACACAAATGAACAAAAGCAGCTACAGGAGAAAATGTCATGGATACACCTCGTTTATACCGCAGACGCTATCTGCCGGACGAAATCGTCGAATTAAAAAATGATACGATCCTTTTATGTAATGACCGCATGCTCATCACACGTTGGAACGTGTTAAAGCCACGCAAGGATATCGACCACGGTATCTCCATTTATTATATGAAGGAAGGCTATAAGATCAGTAAGATCTTCGCTGCAGACGGCCAGCTTGTCTACTGGTACTGCGATATTATCGACACACACTACGATGCCGGACAGAATGCCTACACCTTCTGTGATCTGCTGACGGATGTTCTGATCTATCCGGACGGTCATGTAGAAGTCGTGGATCTCGAAGAACTCGCAGACATGATCGAGAAGAATATCCTTCCCACAGAAACAATCGCCCGTTCTCTGCGTCAGACGAACGCTCTATTACAGGAGATCTATTCCGGTCACTTCGATGCGCTGATCGCTCCGATCCATCCATTCGATCCATCTGCTATATAACCGCTCCACTCAGGATACTGTATCCGAATATCGGTATCCTGTCTTCATCACCAGGCGTACCGCCCGGTCATTTTTCTCTTCTGCTGTCTTGTAAGTATTCCTAATTCCTCTCTATTACGCTTATTATATTATCTCTATTCCGGTTAAGGTGTCAAAATCTATTTCTTTTTCCTTTCATTTTTAATTTCTTTTATCCTGGCTGATTCCTTTCTCTGAATACTTTCCTTTCAATCCGGGCATACTGTCATTGCAGTCAATGCTCCATTGTAAGCAACGAAACATGACTGCACCGATCAGTTATCAATCATATATGAAAGGACAGGTAATAAACATGGTTTTAAAACAGAAAGAAATGGATGTCATCTCAGAGCTGCAGACACAGGAAAAAAATTGCGTCGAAAAATATCACCGCTATAAAGAGCAGGCAAAGGATGCACAGCTGAAAAACCTCTTTGAAAAGCTGGAACAGTCTGAACAGGAACATTATGACTCTCTCGGCAAAGTGTTAAACGGTGAAGTTCCTTGTTGCAACTGCAATGATTCCTCCGGTAAGGACTATCAGCCAACTGCCACATACAGCACATTAAATGAAACAGAAGACAAGAAATCTGATAACTTCCTGGTGACAGATTGTATCGGAACAGAGAAAATGGTTTCTTCCGAATATAATTCCGATGTATTCCGCTTCGGCGAGCCATCCGTCCGAAAACTGCTGGCAGATATCCAGATTGAAGAACAGAATCACGCAGAAATGCTCTACAAGTACAAAACGGCAAACGGCATGAAATAACCCTATGCCGGTAAGCCTCCCCCTTTAGATCCGGCAGCTGCAAGTCTTATATGCCGAACCGGTTCTTGCCGTTTTTGTGGTAATTGACAAAATTTCTCCTTTTCTATATAATATTGATAACCATTATTGATTTATGCAACATCAGATAATAATGTATGGCATCACTCCAGGGCAAAATACCTTTTGCTCCGGACAATATTATATAGAAAGAATGGAGGAATTTTTATGGCAGCTGTACGATATAGCAGACAACGGGAAGCGATCCACAACTACCTTCTTTCCACCACGGAGCATCCTACTGCCGAAGTAGTTTACGCACACATCCAGAAGGATTTTCCGAATATCAGCCTGGGAACGGTCTATCGGAATCTGAACTTTCTGGTAGAGCGCGGAGAAGCACTGCGGCTGGATATGGGGGATGGATTTGATCACTTCGATGGCAATGTCGAGCCGCATAATCACTTTTACTGCAGGAAATGCGGACGGGTAATGGATCTGGTAATGGATCCGATCGATCATATCAATGTAATCGCAAACGCCTCCTTTAATGGCACGATAGAGGGTCACACCATCTATTTTTACGGCATTTGCAAAGACTGCCAGCCGTAAAATAACCCCCATAGGATGTCTTAGTCCTGTACGCAGGAAGGATTTGCAGCATCTTGAAAAAATATTTCAAAAAGGTGTTGACATTCTTTTTGTCTGTTGCTATAATGGCAACATAATCAGTAATGATTACTGATTGAGAATAATAAAAGCAAAATGCAGCGTTCCTGCTGCAACTAATACACATTTATCTATGAAAAGGAGATTACGATTATGGCAAAATGGATTTGTACAGTATGTGGTTATGTTTATGAAGGTGAGACAGCTCCTGAGAAATGTCCTCAGTGTGGCGTTCCTGCAGACAAGTTTAAGAAGCAGGAAGGCGAAATGACATGGGCTGCTGAACATGTACTCGGTGTAGCACAGGGTGTTGACGAAGAGATCCTTCAGGGTCTGCGCGACAACTTCAACGGCGAATGTTCAGAAGTAGGTATGTATCTGGCTATGGCTCGTGTGGCACACCGCGAAGGTTATCCTGAGATCGGTCTGTACTGGGAGAAAGCTGCTTTTGAAGAGGCAGAGCACGCTGCTAAGTTCGCAGAATTACTGGGCGAGATCGTTACAGACAGCACAAAGAAAAATCTGGAGATGCGTGTAGAGGCTGAGTGCGGTGCGACAGAAGGCAAATTTGAGCTGGCTAAGAAGGCAAAAGAGCAGGGTCTTGATGCAATCCACGATACAGTTCATGAGATGGCTCGTGATGAGGCAAGACACGGAAAAGCATTTGCCGGTCTGTTAAAGAGATACTTCGGAGAATAATTTCCCCCCTCAAAAAGATTATAAATCGAGTAGGAGGCTAATCATTAATTGATCAGCCTCCTACTCGATTCTGTTCATATTAAGGCATATGCCGGTATCCCTCTATTCCGCAACAAAAATGTCTTTTCTCATACTTATTGTAAATTTAGCATTCCTTCTTTTATTACTCAGATTTTCTACAAATCCATTCTTTACATAAAAGTTTGGTGTTTCCGGATTATATTCTATATCTGCATCTACTGTAATAAATCGACATGCAATACCCAATTCATTCATGCTAAAGGCATATGCGCGAGCCATTTCTAATAAAAAGGAACCATATCCCTTCCGCCTTGCCTTCTCACTAATTTCTTTATTAACAGCCAATTTTCCAACTTTCACTGCCGGAATAGAAGCGTATGGCACTTTTCCGATATCATGTAATTCCTTTTCTTCACCGGTTAATTTGATAGAATCAGCTGATAACGTCATGTATGCCAAAAGTTCTTTCGTGTCTTTATGAATCAATAAAAAGGTTTTGCTTACGTTCAAATCATAAAATTTATCAGCAACTGCCAAAAAACTGTTATATTCTTCTATATGACTATCAAAAGAATAATGTGAGATATCATCTATTTCTTTAATAGATAACAATCTCACATTATCTCTGATATCCATAATTTCTTGTTCGGATAAATAACTCATTATTTGCGTATATCACTAAGGACACTACGTAACATATTGTTCTTTTTCATCGCCTGTGCTGTCGGTTTTATCTTTGTCTGATTGTATAATTTAACCGCATCTTTACCACTTAACTCTGGTGTTGCCTGTATTGGTTTCATTGTTGCCATAGTATCCACCTCTCTTTCCTGTCTTTTTTCACCTATATTATATCACTCCAATCATTGCAATTCAATGACAGAACATATAATAAACTACATAAAACAAAGTATATGTGAACAGTCTATCATATATCCTGCTCCAAATCAAGAACTCTGTTCTGATTATATTCCATATCGAAATGATCTATGCATTCTTTTTTGGGGAAATCTGATCTTTCCATTTACAAAAACAGGCTCACGACCGGTATACTTACCAGTGATAACAACGTCGATAAGATAACACCCCGTGTGGCGCATTCTGCGCCCTCACCATACTGCTGGGCGATCAGTACGACCAGACTTCCCGCCGGCATAGCCAGCATAATGCCAAACAACTGCTGCATCTGTGATGCCACCGGCAGCAAACGCACCAGCAGAATCCCGCTGATTGGCAGAAGGAACATCCGAAAGGCCAAAAAGAAATAGACACGGACATCGTGCAGCATGGCACCAACAGAGGAAGCTGCGACGGAGCATCCGATCAGAAACATCGACAACGGGATCGATGCGTTTCCCATATAGTCACAACATTTTGCGATCCACGCCGGCACCGGACAGCCGGAAAAGAACAGGATCATCGCCACGACTGCCGCAGCCACCCCCGGATTCGTCAGAACCTGGCGGAGACTGCCCCATACCAGTGCCGGGAAGGATGGTGCCGGCATTTCTCCACACTCCTGCGCTGTATTCTGTGCCGAACGGCGTGCAAGATGAATCCCATATGTATAGATCAGCAGATTATATCCCAGCATGTAGATTGCCACGTAGATCACATACTGGCTTCCAAGCAGTGCCGCCACCAATGGAATCCCCATAAATCCTGTATTGGGAAATAAGATCAACAGCTGATAGATCGGGCTTTCCTTTCGATCCGGGTGCGTGACTGCCACAAACAGCAGGCTGCCGACGAATAGCCAGATATAAAAAACAAATACCAGAAAAAGATTCTGCCGAAAGAATGCCTCAGCAGAATCTGAAGTTTTTCCCAGTACACTGGATACGATCAGTAATGGATTGAATATGTTCACGACCAGGCGTGACAGGCCGGAATACAATTCTTCCGACACCCAGCCTTTCCGATGGGCTGCAACGCCTGTCAGGATCATCACAAACAATACGAGCATCTGTTCAAATACGTTAACAATGTTCATCGAATAACCACGCTTTCCTCCCCAAAGCCCTCCGGATACTGCATGGCGATCGCCGTACACATCAGATCGACCGTGCCTTTTACACCATAAGTGCTGACATCGATCATCAGATCTTTGTTTTCTCTGTCTCCCCGGTTATGACCGGTTACATATTTATAATAATTATGACGCTGGCGGTCTACCCGCTTGATCAGCTTCTGCGCTTCCGGTTCTGTCAGTTTATAATTCTCGGCGATATGCTTTATCCTTTTGGGCAATGGTGCATATAAGAAAAAATTTACCACATTTGGATGCTCTTGTAAAATATAGTCCGCACATCGACCAAAGATCACACAGGATTCCTGCTGATTGGCAATATCCCGGATCACCTCTGCCTGTACACGGATCGCATCCTCTGACAGAAAGGAAGTCGTTGAACCGTAGCCAAACTCCGCAAACAAACGGTTACCGCTTTTTACCAGTGCCTCGTCCGATTCTTTGATCACCTCGACATTTACTCCCGCCTTTTTAGCGGTCATATCGACCAGATCCCGGTCATACAGCGTCACTCCCAGACGGCTTGCCAGTTCTCTTGCTATCTCCCGTGCGCCACATCCAAATTCACGGCTAATCGTAATAATACATCTGCTCATTTTCATCCCCCATTTCTAGTTGTGCATCAGAAAACATTCTGATAGATTTTTAACAGCACCTCCGGCGGCAACGGCGTATAATTATTTGCCGTTAAACGCCCCTGACAGTTTACAACCGTCTCAACAAATACCGGCAATTCTTCTTCCTTTACGCCATATTCCCGCAGTTTTTTCTTCGGTAGAAGATATGCCAGAAGCCCGTCCAGCGCATCATAGATATCACCCTCGGTCTCACCGAGCACTTCCTGCAGCATCTGTGTGAGCTGTACAAGTTTTCCATCCGGTTTCAGACTCCGGTACATTTTTAATACTTCCGTAAATAACGCATAATTGGATTCTCCATGTGCCACATGATGCGGTCCGCTAAAGGACATACTCATCGCATGAACTGCCGCACAGCCTGCATTTCCAAATGCAATCCCCGCATAGGTACTCGCCAGCAGAAAATCATGCATGTATGTATTTCTGGCAGCGATCCCCTCCTCCCGGATCTTCCGGTAACCGGACAGGATCATGCGGATCGCAGCTCCGGAATACATCTCAGAAAAATCTGTTGCCTTCGGTGACAGAAAGGATTCGACCGCATGGATCAGGGCGTCGATCGAACTGGTCGCAAACACCTTGTCCGGCAGACCTTCTAATAGTTCCGGAATCAATACCGCATAATCTGCAAATTCCTCATCGGTCTGCAGTCCCATTTTTGTCCCACGGTCCGTCAGCTCGATCACAGACACACTCGTCACCTCACTGCCGGTCCCGCAGGTCGTTGGTACGATCACAAGCTCTTTCACCTTCTGTGTCGGGATCTTCTTATCATACAGGTCGCCCAGCGGAAGGATCTGTTTCTGCACCAGCAGCTTTGACACATCGATAATGCTGCCGCCGCCAATGGCGATCACACGTCGAAAATCAACCGTCTGCAGTTCCTCTGCGATCTGCGCCACCATCCTGTCCGATGGCTCACCGCTTCCGTATTTTCTGGCATACAGAACATACGCCCCTTTGGTACAATCCTTAAAATAACGTTCAAAATACGTCGGATTAGTCAGGATCACATCTCCCTCTCCAATCTGAAATTCTTCTGCAAATTCTGCACAGCTGTCAAACTGACAGACAGGAACGCCTGTACGCGCAAGCGGCTGCTCCCGAAA
>CAUCOL010000084.1 GCA_958444395.1 uncultured Lachnospiraceae bacterium | reverse complement strand
CTGTTTTTTCTTTCTTCTTTTTCTGTCCCAAAATGCCATCTGTTTGTCCCTTTCCAGTCTGATATATTATAAGCATTTTCTCTATATCAGCTCTGCATCTGCTGACGGTATTCTTCCTTCCAGTGATTCAGCACATCACGGCACTGAATGCGGTACTCCTCGGTATCTCCCTTTTCCAGCAGCCTCTCCAGACGTTTAATCTGATGATACCTGCGGGTGTCCTGACTTTGCTCCCGTACCTGCCGGTACTGTGATTCCAGAAAAACGATCTCATCCTTCGCCAGTCCCATTTCCCGGACAGCTGCGTCATAGGCATCCACCGCATCTGCCAGCTTCAGGCTGTACAGATACCCTTCCTTTGCCCTTTGCTGCTGTCCCAGTTCAAAAGATTTCTTAAAGCCGGATGCCGCCTGCATAAATTCCCCCAGCCCTGCATAACACACGCCCAGGTTATAATAAATCTTCGCCCCGATCCCATTCGGATCCTGCAGCACTTCACGAAATTCCAGAATATGCTCATATTCCCGGCGTGCCTTTTCCAGATTGCCGCTTTTTAAATAACTGTCTGCCTTGACCTTCTGTCGTTCCCACAGAGACATATCATGCGTCGCATCCATGATTGCGATCAGTTCATTGATCTGTTTCTCTGTATAATAATCACAGCTGCAGCAAAGTGTCACGACCATGTCCTTCAGATTGTCCTTATCCTTCCGCATCTGTTCCAGCTTCCGAGCAGTCTCTTCCATCTTCAGTTCATCCCGGATCCAGCACACAAAGGCACTGTCAAAGACTTCTTCCTGCATCATATAAATATTGTTTCTTATATAATAACAAACCTCTTCCATAGAATAGACATTTGTTCTGGTCATCGGAAAGCAGTAGGGATGTTTTGCCAGTTCACTGCTGCATTGAATCAATTTACCCATGCTGTATTTCCTCCTTATAAGGCAAGTTTCGTTTCCCAGATCCGGTTGCTGGATGGGAAAAATTCTCCAAATCCGTTATCCTTTAATGTAACGATACAATGTGATGCATCTGAAAAGCGGATCCGTACCGTAAACCGGGTCATCTTATCCGGCCTGTCTGCAAATCCCTCCAAAGACAGCAAATGCACCTTAGTCTCATGACGTAATACATTCTGTATCGTCAACTGGATCTCCTCCTCGTCTTCCGGTATCACATCAATGCTCTTGTCGATCTGACGCCAGCTGCTGCCTGCCTTTGCCAGCATGAACTCTTCCATCTTCGCATCATGATACACACGCATGGATATATTGCAATAGGTCATATCCTCATCCAAAAAAAGGCATTCCTCCATCTTTCCGATGCCAGCCAGTTCCCTTGCCGCATAGCAGGCTCCCTTTGTAAAAAGATTCTGTCCTCGGAATACTCTTCTTCCTGCGCACAGCTGTTTCAATGCTTCCTGTGCCCAGTCTCCCTGAAAACCCGGACCGGTTACATAGATCGTTGTAACCATCTGTTTATGCAGCTGCGTATTGGCAAGATTTACAAAGGCATAATCCATTTTAAAGCTGCTGTCATGCTCCATCATATCCCAGTTTAGGATATCGCTCAGATCCTTCTTCTTCACCCCTACGATATAGGGTGAAGTTCTTCGGTCAATATGGATCTGGGAATAGAATAAGCCCTTAGGACCAAACTCAAACATCCCCACATCATTCATCCACAGCTCTTTCTTCTGACATAACGCATAATACATATAACTCTGTCTGTGCTGCTGAACGATCACACGATCATTCCCCAGCCCAATCTTCTCTAACGCCTGACGGATCACCTGCTCTAATTCTTCGGTTTTGTCTTCCACGGTAATGACCAGCTTCCGGATCGTATCACTGGGAAAGTATTCTTTCAGACAGCTTAATGCCTTGACGAAGAAACGCATCAGTGCTTCCGGTGCGTCGATCGTAATCTTCTCGCCATCCCATGCCGGACAGGTACCTGTAATCTTTTCCTGTGCCGCCGCTCCCTGTACCAGATGCGGAAACAGGTATACATTCTCTTCTTCCGACTGCTCCATCGCCTCCACACCAAAGAACCAGCTTCCGCTTTTCCGGTCAAATGCAAGCACGGTCGGCCACTCATAGACACGCTCACCCCTGATATTTCTGCCTATAGACACAATTTCTTCTGTCCCCGCGTGATAGCAGGTCATCTGTGTGACATCATCACAAAGATCCACCCCCACCAGCAGCATTCTCTCCTCTGTCATTTTACACTCCATTCCGCATTCTGTTCCTTATTTTTGAGCGAATATGCTCCGAACCGTTTCTTTCTTATAGGTATACTCCCGCATCTGTTCCAGCACCTGTGCATCCTCCTGCTCTGCCAGACTTTCCATTATATCATTCAGATACTGATACCAGCCATTCTGCTTTCCATCCGGCTGCTGACAGGTCAGCTGCTGTGTCGGTGAGTTCTGTACACTCCCATCCTCCCGCTGCTCCTGCAGGGAATACTCCAGCGTCTCATCCCGAAACAGCACCACACTTTTTACACGAATGCCTTCAAATACATCCCGCATGGTTTCCTTTGTGTGTGTGATCTCACCCTCCTGTGTAAAGATCCTGTAATCAAGCTTCACCGTGCATGCCGGATCGGCTGTGATGCAAATATACTGCTCACGGCTGATTCCCTCCGGGAGAGTGATTTTTCCCGCAAACTTCTGGAAAAACGGCAATACACAATTCTTCTCATACAGCTTGTGTATATTATACTCCGCAAAGGCTGCCTCTTCCTCCGACAGTACTTCTTTCTGACTCATATGCTCTAATACTGCCAGCAGACAATGCCTGTTTTCTTCCACCCGTACTTCTTTATAAAAATAAGCGAAAAGTTCTTCCGGAAGTGTCTGCTTTCTGACCAGATACCGGTATGCCGCATATTTCAAAAAGGCCCGGATCAACCGTTTATTAAGCCCTGTTTCATAATAGGACGCAAACACACGGAAAATCCCCTCCGGCAGGCTTTCCATAAACAGACTCTGTGCAAGAATTCTTTCTGAGAAAGCAGTCTGCTCGATCTCAAAACCATCAGCCGCTGTCCATATATTAAGCATTTGTTCAATGCTTCCCGTAAAATAGCGTCCCAGATACTTTAACAGTGTCTCGTCAAATTTTCCCTTTTCAAAAATATACCATGCCGTCTCCACCAGAACCGGTTCTTCGTTGTCCATATGTTCGGACAGCTCCGGCGTGAGCATCTGCAGAAGACGTCTTGGCTCCATCTGTTCATATCCATACAGTCTGACACCCTCCAACGCTTTCGCATCGCAGTGCCGGATCGCACAATACTCCATAAAACGATGTCTCTGCTCCGGAAGAACACGGCTCCAGTCCAGCTGCTGCAGCTGCTGATCCAGCTGTTCCCCCTCAAATTCATTAAAATAATACCGGATCAGTTCTGCATAAACCTTCTCATAGAAGTCCTCTGTCAGATCCGGGATCTGCAGTATTTTCTCACACAGAGCAGCCCGTTCTTCCTTCTTTCCATGCATGCTGTCCGTTTTCAGGTACAGATACAAAAGCAGACGGATATCATCCCCCGCATAGGCATAGCATTTGTCTGCAAGATGCTCCAGATGCACCAGACGATGCATCGTATAATCCATATTCTCTGTATAGCGGTTTCCCTGTACATCCGTCAGAAAGATGCAGGCATCCTGCGAAAAAACCGTAACCACTGCTTCTCCCTGATAAAGCGGAATATACTCTTCCCGCTGCAGCTGTGGATGACGCACATACACACCGGTGATCATCGGATTGGTGCAGGTGATCCGTCGTCCAAACAGGATCGCCGGAAGCTGCTTTGCTGTCTCCTCATAGATCCTGTCTTCATTAAAAAATTCTTCATAAAGCACAGCCAGATTCTCATTGATCCTGCCCTCCTTTAACTCGGACAGGGCAAAGGTAAGCATCCGGTCATAATAGCTCTCATAGTCCTTTTTATTCTGTCTTTTGTGCCGTACGATATATGCATACAACATCGCTTCCTTCGCATGATTCAGATGATGATGGAAGGAAAAATATGTTAAAACCGCTTGGGGCAGAACCATATCTGCATGCTCCTCCACGGCATACAGATAATGCTCATACAGATCTGTCAGCTTCAGATTATGCTCGATGCCAAGCGCATACCATCTGGCATCCTGCGGTGCGATTCGTCTGTCCCGCATCAGCATCTTGCAGATCATTAATAACACCTCATCAGATGCGGATTTTTCATACAGATAGTACAGATCCTCCAGCATAACCTGTGAAAAGCCTTTATACCGTCCGATCAGGAAAGTATAGCGGAATAACAGTTCCTGATTCAGGCTTTCCTGACGGCAGCCCCAATGCAGACACTGTGCGTTTTCTTCATCCAGCTCCAGCAAAAGATCCGGCTGCCGGCTGTACAGGTCACAGACTGCCTGGTACACCAGCGGATTACAACTGCCACGGCGTATCATCTCCTTCAGCTGCTCCAGCTGTTTCTGCGGACGCTGCCCCTCTGTTTCCGTCTGTGGTGTGACCCACAGCGTCTGCCACGACGTATCCTCCTGATCCCCCAGCTTTTCGATGCTGCCCTGATACTCCTCCTGTGACAGCTTTCCCTGCCGGTATTCCAGTGTCAACCGCAGTTTTTCCAAACGGATCTGCTGTCTGTGAATATGCTTTTCTATCTCTGAACGATCATAGTCCTTTTTCTGTGCATAGACCTTGATCTGCAGGGTCTGATGCACCCCGCGGATCAATATCTGTCCATAGTTTCTTCCACAGGTCATCTTCTGCGGACAGATGATGTATTCCAGCTCATAGGCATTTCCGATAAAGTCTGTCGTCTTAATATGCGATGACTGCACCCGGATAAATGGTGCATCACTGAGCACCTCATATTCCTCCAGCCCCCAGGTGTCCTTCTGCAGACGAAGAATGCCCGCCGACTCCTCACGGCAGCCCTTCAACCGGATCGATGTAGTATCCGTACTGAGTCTGACTGTTGTCTTCTGATGCATGGCTGCCAGAAATTCTTCCATACAGGAAACTCTTTTTCCGCCCGCCAGCAATCCTCGATAGATATGTTTTGCTTTCTCGTCCTGGCTTAGAAAGACACGCTCAAACTCCGGCTGAAAGAAGAGACGCTCCGCCTCCGGATAATTCTTCTGTGCCAATGCCGTAAACTGATAAAGATCCCGCAGCACCCCTGCCGAGGTGTGGCATCCCGGAGCCTGTGCCGTGATCACAAAGGGGATCTCTTTCTCGCCCAGCTCGGAATAAACACGGATCGCGCCTTTATGCGTCTGCCCTGCCTGCAGCGAAACCGCATTGATACGCATCGAAATCCGGGAGTTCTCCCCCTGAAATGCAGTCTGCTCCAGCACAATCTCATGGTCAAAAGAACGGACCATTCCCTTCATCATACGCCCTGCCGTGTTCGATATAGTAAAGCTGTCCTCTGCCACGCCGCCTGCTTCTACTTCGATCTGCAGCTGTGACGGTTCACATACGATATCCGGTTTACTATATTCAAATATTCCTTTTGCAAACTGATTGATTTTCTCTTTCATGTAGTCCCCCAGGTCAGACATATTAGAACAGCAAACCATTTCCTGACCTACTGCCCTTTTTACAATACCGAAATTATACCACTACTCCCCCTGCGGTTTCAAGTTCTTGTCACCATACGGTCAAAATGCTATACTAACATAAAATCAGGAAAGGATGCGTTATTTATGAAGTTAGAACAAAAAGAACATTTTCACGGAAGTGATCTTGAGAAAATAGAAGAATATTATGGAATCAAAAAAGAAGACATCATCAGTTTTTCGGCAAATGTCAATCCACTCGGCATCTCCTATAAGCTGCGTGAATGTCTGGCTGAACACATTGATGCGATCACCAGTTATCCGGATCGCGAGTATACCCAGCTACGCAAATGCATTGGTGAATATATCCATACCGATTATCAGAATATCATCGTCGGAAACGGCTCCACGGAACTGATCTCTCTGGTGATCCAGATCCTGCATCCACAGAAAGCACTAATCGTAGGTCCTACTTACTCCGAATATGAGCATGAAGTCTCTCTCGGCGGCGGTCGTTCCCATTATTTCCGTCTGAAGGAATCGGATGAATTTCAGATCAATGTGGAAGAGCTGCAGGAGGCACTGACCCAAAATGTCGATCTGTTAGTCCTGTGTAACCCAAACAACCCAACCTCCACCCAGATTGACCGTAAAACGATGCGCAGTATTCTGGATACCTGTAAAGAAAAGGGAATCTTTGTGATGGTAGATGAAACTTATGTGGAATTTTCTGAGTCTGCCGAACAGATCACCTCGATCCCATTGACGCAGTATTATAACAATATCATTATCCTGCGTGGCATCTCCAAATTCTTTGCTGCTCCGGGACTGCGTCTCGGATATGCGATCTGTGGAAATCACGGACTGTTAAAGGAGATCGACAGTAAAAAGAATCCCTGGACGATCAATTCACTGGCAGCCATTGCCGGAGAGATCATGTTCCAGGACGAGGAATACATCGAGGATACTAAGAAGCTCATCCTGTCTGAACGAAACCGGATCTGCGGTATTCTCGATACGGTTCCGGAGATCAAATATTATCCACCACATGGAAATTTCGTACTTGTACGGATCCTGAAAGATACCGTGACCGCCGGTGATCTGTTTGATACCGCCATCCGCCAGGGTCTGATGATCCGCGACTGCTCTACGTTCCCATTTCTGGATAATAAATACTTCCGGTTCTGTTTCATGAAACCGGAAGATAATGATGCATTATTAAAGGTACTGATCGACTGCCTGCAGGGGCACTGATCATTCCGGCCGATGGAATATTGTTCCGACCTGTTTATCTTCAAACAGGTCATATAATCTCGACGGATTCCGTCCATTCATAAGCACGACGTCCGTACCCTCTTCGTATGCGATCTCGACGGCACGGATCTTCGTGACCATACCACCTGTTCCCAGCTTGCTGCCGGCTCCGCCGGCCAGACTGCGGATCTCTTCTGTGATCTCACCCACCTCCGGTATCAGCCTTGCATCCTCATGGCTGTGTGGATCTTTATCATATAACCCATCAATATCTGACATGATGACCAGCAGGTCAGCACCGGCAATGTTCGCTACCATCGCAGCCAGTGAATCATTTTCGCCCACTTCCAGTTCCAGCTCGTCGATCGCTTCGGTATCATTCTCATTAACGATCGGTATCACACCCTGTGAAATAATACGCTTTAACGCATTGATCACGTTTTGGCGTCGATCCTCCAGCAGAATATATTTCGTCAAAAGCATCTGGGCAACCGTCAGTCCATATTCCGCAAAAGATTTATCGTACATATACATCAATTCGCACTGACCAACCGCTGCACATGCCTGTTTACCGGGCGTATCTGTCGGTCGTTTCGTCAGACCAAGCTTTCCCATGCCAAGTCCGATCGCACCACTGGAGACCAAAATGATCTCATGTCCCGCATTCTGCAGATCTGCCAGCGTCTTAACAAGATTTTCCACTCTTCGTATATTTAAACGTCCTGTCCGGTGGGTCAGGGTCGATGTTCCTACCTTT
>CAUCOL010000083.1 GCA_958444395.1 uncultured Lachnospiraceae bacterium | reverse complement strand
GCTGGACGATCCGCACAATGGATGGAAAGCCATCGGCGCAGTGGGAGATACAGGTTCTGATCACGGAAGATGGGTATGAGATCATTTCTTATTAGGAACAGGTCAAAATTCAGATCTTTTGCCATCGTAATCCTGTCAGAGAAGGCAGCGGGCTATCTTGTTCGGAGCAGCGTATTACCGGGAATCATCGGGATATGTCCGATGGGTTGAAATGACAAAATAAATATGATACACTTTTTTTACATTATATATGGTAGCGGGATGGAAAGGGAGGCTTTGATGGTAAACGAGGAAAAAGTCCGGATCATGACCAGACTGGCATCTATGGAAAAGGGTGCAGGGAAAGATGTGATCAAAGAGGGCGGATATTATAAAGCGGACTATATCCGTTCGCATGTTTTGGTTTCTGTCAGGAGTTATACAGTCGGCTATATTCTGATCCTTGCCCTGGGGGCATTGTATCATCTGGAATATCTGATTTCTGAGGCTGGGGTTGCAGTATATCGTAATCTTGCGTGGATGGCAGGGACGATATATGTCCTGATTCTGTTTGGATGTATATTTTTTACCACATTGATAAGCTCTGCCCGTTATACAAGGCAGCAGAAGAAACAAAAAGAGTATTTATATGAATTGAAGCAGCTGGAGGTTTTTTATGCACAAAATAAAGAGGGAGGTAACGGATGAAAGAATTGCTGGTACTGCGTGAGCAGATTCTGAAGTTATATCAGAAGGGTGCCCGGGTGATTCATCCGCTTGTCCGTTTCCTGGTTTCTTTTGTTGTATTTTTTCTGATCAATCAGATGATCGGATACAATCCGGCACTGCGTCATGGGTATGTGCTGGCGGTGCTGTCTGTGATCGGAACGGTCTTACCGATGACAGTTCTTCTGTTTATTGCGGCATTTTTTGTCGTGATGCATGTAGCCTATGTCTCGATCACGCTGGCACTGGTACTGGGAATGATGTTCGCACTGCTGTATTTTATTTATGTTCGTTTTGTGCCGACACATGGTTATGTGATCCTTGCAGTTCCTTTGCTGTATGTGTTGAAGATCCCCTATGTGGTTCCTCTGGTGCTCGGACTCCTTTCTACACCGGTGGCAATGCTTCCGATGTTTTGCGGGATCATGCTATATTATACGATGCATAATATGATCGCGGTGATCGGTACAGCGACGGGAGATACACTGACCCTGTATAGTCAGGTGATCCAGCAGATGTTTTCGAGCCGGGAATTATATCTGACGATCGGCATTATGATCACTGTACTTCTGGTGGTGTACTGGATCAGTAATCTGGCAGTGAATTATTCGTATGAATTATCAATCGGTGCAGGTGCATTTATTAACATTCTGCTGTTTCTGATCGGAAAGTTTGTTTGCGACCTTGAGATCGATGGGGTACCTCTGGTACTTGAGACGCTGGTCTCCGCAGGAATCGCCTGGGTGGTTCAGTTTATGCGGCTTACATTAAACTACAGCGGCGTAGAGTATCTGCAGTTTGAAGATGATGAATACTATTATTATGTCAGGGCAGTGCCAAAGGTAAATATTGCTGCACCGAAGAAGAAAGTCAAACGTTTTAATGCACATATATTTGCAGATGGTCATTTTGGCCTGCACCCGGAGGAACCGGTACAGGAACGACAGGAGCAGCCGGAGAAAGATGGGCAGGAAACGGATGCAATGGATGACATGCTGGAAAAGCATGATTTTGACTTTAAGGTGTCTGTAGAAGAAGAGGATTTTCAGTCTGAAGAAAAATAAAGAATAGAGCTGTGGCAGGGAAGACGATGCCATCCGCTGTGTTTTTATTTTAGACCAAATGGAGGGTGAAAATGGTAAATGCATTAACGCATTTAAAAGATTATATACGGTTTTTATCTTTTCCGGATATTTCAATCGTGGATATATTGGAGATATTGATCATAGCATTCACGATTTATCATGTGAGTATGTGGGTTAAGAATACACGTGCATGGAATCTGGCAAAGGGAATCATTATTCTGTTTCTGGCATATCTGCTGGCATATATGCTGGATATGACCGTGATTATGTGGATCTTTGATAAGACGCTGGCGATCGGTATTACCGCATTGATCATTGTGTTTCAGCCGGAGCTTCGTAAAGCACTGGAGCAGCTGGGGCAGAAAAAGATCGTGTCCAGTATTATTCCGTTTGAAGATACACGGGAGAAGAACAATCGCTTCTCGGAGAGAAGCATTAATGAGATCGTAAAAGCAACGGTCGAGATGGCAAAGGTAAAAACAGGTGCTCTGATCATACTGGAAAAAGATATTGATCTGTCCGAGTACGAACGTACCGGAATCAATCTGGACTCTGTGATCAGCAGTCAGCTTCTGATCAATATATTTGAGCATAATACGCCACTGCATGATGGTGCGGTGATCATCCGCGGCAACCGGATCGTTGCAGCTACCTGTTATCTGCCGTTATCCGATAATATGGGACTGTCAAAGGAGCTGGGAACCCGTCACAGAGCAGCCGTTGGTATCAGTGAGGTGACAGACAGCCTGACGATCATTGTATCAGAGGAAACAGGAAAGATTTCTGTAGCGATCGGTGGCAAGCTGTTACGAAATATCGACGGAGATCTTCTGAAGAAGAAGCTGCTTGAACTGCAGGGTGGTGTATCGGAGGATGCACATAAAAAGCGTTGGAAAACATTCTTTAAGAAATAAAAGACGCAGTGGAATGGGAAAAAAAGACAGTTTGAGATAGAACACGGGAGGAATCTGTGTGAGTGGAGAAAAAGATAAGTGGAAGAATAATAAAAGAGCATTTTCCGAGAAGTGGCAGGATCTGTGGAAAATCTGTACCAATAACTGGCTGATCAAGGTCTTATCGCTGTTTGTGGCAGTGATTCTGTGGACAGCGATCATTAATATTGATGATCCATATAAAGAGAAAACCTTTGTAGTCGATGTGCAGACGATCAATGAAGATGCTTTAAAGTCTGTTAATAAGGTCTATGAAGTGATCGAAGGCAGTACGGCACAGGTACGTGTAAAAGGAAAAAAGAGCGTTGTGGATAAGCTGCGTGCGACAGATATTCTGGCGACAGCCGATCTGGCGAAACTGTCCGCGGTCAATGCCGTGGCGATCGTGCCGACGCTGAAAAAGACCGTTTCATCCGAACCGATCTTAGAATGTAATGATGTACTAAAGGTGTCATTGGAAGAAATGTCGACCAAACAGGTGAAGGTGACAGTGTCTACGGAGGGAACACCGGAGTCAGGATACAGTGTGGGGGATTGTATGGCGAGACCCAATATGATCGAAGTGTCCGGAGGTGAATCTGTTGTCAGCAAGATTGATTCCGTACGTATTGCGGTGAATGTAAACGGAGCCAGCCAGAACTTTACACGCAGAGTGCTTCCGAAGGCATATGACTCCGAGGGAGCCGAGATAACCTCAAGTACCTTAAGTTACAGTGTGCGTAAGGTAAAGGTTCGTGTAGAGATGCTTAAGACCAAGACAATACCGGTCAATGTTGATATTTCAGGAGACCCTGCCGCCGGCTATGAATTTGTCAAGGCGGAATGTCTGCCGGAGAAGATTGAGGTGGCAGGACAGAAGAAAGATCTGGATGCGATCGAGGATGTCACGATACCGATCAGTATAGCAGGGATGAAGAGTTCATCCAGTACATTGGAGCAGAATATCAATATCCAGGAGTATCTGCCGGAGGGCGTCAATGTATTAGAGGATTATGCGCTGGTATCTCTGCGGATCGATATTGAAAAGCTGGTAACAAAAACAGTCACGATACCGGTGGATTCGATTAAATTTGCCTCGCTGCCGGAAAATATGACGGCAAAGGTACATGCGGGACAGTCCTATGTGCATGTAGTTGTACAGGGGTTAGAATCTATTCTGGGAGATATTACGGATGATACGTATACTGCTTATGTAGACTGTGAAAATCTGAAAGCAGGCTCCCATCATCTGTCTGTGATGGTTGATATCGGAGAGTCCTGCCGGATCGTAAAAACGGACAAAGTGACCGTTGTATTAAAGAAGAAAAAAGATACATCATATAGCAAGTCTTCGCCGGAGCCGGATACAGCAACACCGGATGTGCAGACGGCAGAGCCAGAACCAACACAGGACACACAGACTGATGGACAAGAGGGGACACAGAATGATTGATCCGATCCGACAGAATAAAAGAGCATGCAAGACAGCAGCATCCGCTGCTGTCTTTTTTTCACAGGTTCGTAAACAAAAAAAGGACAACAGGATACCGGGAAGGATTCTGGTATGGGTACAGTCTGCTTATATAGACAGGGATGCCGATAAAATATTAAACCGGCTGAAACAGATCGCAGCAGTACAGGTAGAGTGTCAGACGGCAGACAGTCTGACATATCAGCTGGGGGTATGGGAACAGCAGGTACGGACACTCTGTGAACAACAGGATCTCTGGCTGCTCTTTGGCATCGGCAGTATCCGGCTGCTGCAAAAGCTGCGATGGTGTGCAGACCGGGCAGGAGTGGGGCAGCTCCTTTTATGGGAGAGAGAGGGGCGCATAGATGAACTCTGGTCAGACCTTCCCTATGTACAGGGGACAGAGGGAGAACTGGTGGCGTGGAGCCGGTCACAACATATCAGAGAAGTCCTGCTGACAGATACACCGGATCCATATGCAGCACAGATCCATCTGGAGAAGCAGTTATATCATCGATGCCTTTGCAGCCAGCCGATGGTTTTTATGACAGAAGAAGGAGATTGGGAGAAGCAGACGATTCGACTGCTGCATAAGGTTCGAAAGGATCAGACACTGACGCATAAGGAGTGGAACCACTGGCTGCAGCAGACATTGGCGCGGGGGGTTACGGAAAATATCTGCAATGATCTGGCGGCAGGGTTATGTAGCCGATACGGAGTGCCGATGGAGACAGCAGTGGCAGTCGTTCTGGAGGGGCTGCAGGAGCAACTGCCGAAAGCAGGCACAGAACGGTTATGTGCTGCTTTGCACTGTGGGACAGGGGAAAGCATCGTGCAGAGAGAACGTCTGCGGTGCCGGTATCGTCATGCGATGGCACAGAAGCTGCCCATCCGCAAGAAAGACATCGAGAAACTGACGGAGCAGGCAGGGCAGTTTTTACTGGCACATACCTATACCTGTGATCTGTTGACACCGGAATGGCTGGATGCATTTTATCGCAGTTTATTATAATTTCTGCTGAACGAAATGAAAGTGGACAGGTTCCTCATGTGAGAGGAGCCTGTCCACTTTGTTTTGGATAGATTGTTGTATCGGATTGTTTATTTTGCCTGTCCGTTTTTCTTGCTGCGGAAACGCAGTGTGGAATCCAGGATCTTTTTACGGATACGTAGACTTTCCGGTGTGATCTCCAGTAATTCGTCAGTATCGATAAATTCCAGTGCTTCTTCCAGACTCAGTTTCTTTGGCGGAACCAGCTTTAAGGCTTCGTCAGCAGAAGAAGAACGTGTATTTGTCAGATGCTTTGTCTTGCAGACATTCAGCTCGATATCCTCTGCTTTACCATTCTGGCCAATGACCATACCGGCATAAACCTTTTCACCGGGACCAACGAACAGAGTACCACGATCCTGTGCACTGAAAAGACCATAGGCAACTGTCTCACCGCTTTCAAAAGCAATCAGGGAACCCTGTTTACGATAAGCGATATCACCCTTGTAAGGACCATATTCTTCAAAGGTTGTATTGATGATACCGTTTCCCTTTGTATCGGTCATAAACTCACCACGGTAACCGATTAGACCACGGGATGGGATCAGAAATTCCAGACGGGTAAATCCGCCGCCGATAGAGCCCATACCCTGCAGCTCTCCTTTACGGTTGCTGAGTTTTTCGATAACGCTTCCGGCAAATTCCTCCGGCACATCTACGAAGGCACGCTCCATTGGCTCCAGCTTTTTCCCTCTTTCATCGGTATGATACAGTACTTCTGCTTTGCTGACGGCAAATTCATAGCCCTCACGACGCATGTTCTCGATCAATACGGATAAGTGAAGTTCACCACGGCCGGATACCTTGAAGCTGTCCATGTTATCGGTTTCCTCGACACGAAGACTTACATCGGAGTTCAACTCGCTGAACAGACGGTCACGCAGATGACGGGAGGTGACGAATTTACCTTCCTGACCGGCCAGCGGACTGTCATTGACCATAAAATGCATAGCAATTGTCGGTTCAGAAATCTTCTGAAATGGGATGGCTACCGGATTCTCCGGGGAGCAGATCGTATCACCAATGTGAATATCAGAGATACCGGAGATCGCTACGATCGATCCGATGCCTGCTTCTGTTACTTCTACTTTCTGTAATCCGTCAAACTCATATAATTTGCTGATCTTAACACGCTGCTGCTTGGATGGGTCATGATGGTTTACGATCACTACATCCTGATTAACCTTTACGGAACCGTTATCTACTTTACCGATACCGATACGTCCTACATATTCATTATAATCGATCGTGCTGATCAGAACCTGTGTGCCTGCTTCCGGGTCACCCTCCGGTGCCGGAATATAATCTAAGATCGTATCAAACAGAGGAACCATGTCAGTACCGCGTTCTTCGGCACTGTAGGAAGCGATTCCTTCTTTGGCAGAAGCGAAGATGAACGGGCAGTCCAACTGTTCTTCATTGGCATCCAGATCAATAAATAATTCCAGGACTTCATCAACGACCTCATTCGGACGTGCTTCCGGACGATCGATCTTATTGATACATACGATAACCGGAAGATCCAGTTCCAGAGCCTTTTTCAGAACGAACTTTGTCTGTGGCATAGCTCCTTCAAAGGCATCTACCACCAGTACAACACCGTTTACCATTTTCAGTACACGTTCTACTTCGCCACCAAAGTCAGCATGTCCCGGTGTATCGATGATGTTGATTTTTGTATCTTTATAAGTAATTGCTGTGTTTTTGGAAAGGATCGTGATACCACGTTCCCTTTCGATATCGCCGGAGTCCATAACACGTTCAGCGACCTCCTGGTTTGAACGGAATACACCGCTTTGTTTTAAAAGTTCATCTACCAGTGTTGTTTTACCATGATCGACATGGGCGATGATGGCGATATTTCTGACATCTTCTCGTTTGATTTTCATAGAATTCTCCCTTCCAGGCTTAATAATTAAAGATTTCTTTAAGAACTTTCAAAATTCTTACGAACCTATAAAAAAATAATAAACTACAAATCTCTCTTCCATTTTGTGGCCTTTTGTGCAATAATATAGAGGTGGTTCATATAATAACTAGCACCAAGTCAAATACCCACAAAGTATTAGTATACTATAATTGAAAGATTATACAAGTGAGAAAAAGTACCAAAAAAATATACGTATATATTTTTATCTTTGGGCAAGTCGAATGATGAGGGTTCCTGTTTGTGGGATCTGTCAGAAACTGCCAGTTGCTTTTTACGCCCAGCCAGCGTGAAAAACAGCAGATCGTGCAGGAGGCTGTCAGAATGCCACGGTGGTTGTCGAACTGTGTTTAGTATAAGTAGTCTGTTTTGAGGCATACTGGTTCTAGGAAGTATTTCCGGGGAATATACATGTATTAAAACAAAATACTTTTGGATACAGATACAAGATCTGTACAGGAAAATGGAGGAAAAAATATGTTAGATAAGGTATTCACAAACAATCAGG
>CAUCOL010000082.1 GCA_958444395.1 uncultured Lachnospiraceae bacterium | reverse complement strand
GTGTTTTCTGCTGGAACAATATAGATATCAATGTAACAGCCCGTTATTTTCGGCTCTCGCCGGCTGCCGACAATACAGCCGACAGCATGATGGAGCTTGTATTTACAGATACCTCCGGGGCAGTCGTCGTGCCGGCGAATGCGCAGGATTATCCGACTCTGTTTGATGAGCAGGATGAGTATGAAGGCCGTTCCACGAATATGAACGGAACCTATTTTGATGAGATCTATCATGCGCGTACTGCCTATGAGATGATCCACAAGTTATACTGCTATGAGAATACACATCCGCCACTTGGCAAATTTATCATGTCGATCGGTATCCGTATTTTTGGCATGTGTCCGTTTGGCTGGCGTTTTATGGGAACATTATTCGGTGTATTAATGCTTCCGGTTATTTATAATTTTGGCAAGAAGTTCTTTAAGGAGACATGGATCAGTGCCGTGACTACCGTGTTGTTTGCATTTGACTTTATGCATTTTGTGCAGACACGTATCGCCACGATCGATGTATTCGTTACGCTGTTTATTATGCTGTCGTATTATTTTATGTATTGTTACAGCAGGTACAGCTTCTATGATACAGACCTGAAGAAGACATTTATTCCATTGGGACTTTGCGGTATCATGATGGGCTTTGGATGGGCAGCAAAATGGACGGGAATCTATTCTTCTGCCGGACTTGCGATCATCTTCTTTGCACTGATGATCCAGCGTTTCAGAGAATACATTTACGCTTCCAAAGCACCGGAAGAAAAGAGCGGAGATATTGCGCACAGCCATATCCTGGGATGCTTCCATAAGAACCTGATCAAAACGCTTTTGTTCTGCTGCGTATTCTTCGTAGTGATCCCGGCACTGATCTATATTCTGTCGTATATTCCATTTAATGATGGAACGGATAGGAATCTGATCACAAAGGTGATCGAAGCACAGAAGACGATGTATAACTATCATAGTAATCTGGATGCCACACATCCATATTCTTCTAAGTGGTGGCAGTGGCCGATCATGTATCGTCCGATGTGGTATTACTCCAGTGTGGTTTCCGATACGGTTCGGGAAGGTATCAGTGCCTTTGGTAATCCGCTGGTATGGTGGGCAGGTATTCCTGCGTTCCTGTTTATGCTGTACAGAGTGATCTGGAAGAGGGACGGCAAGGCCACATTCTTAAGTGTGGGTTATCTGGCACAGTATGCACCGTGGTTTTTGGTTACGCGAGTAGTATTTATCTATCACTACTTCCCAAGTGTTCCATTTATCACTGTGATGATTGGATATACGATGTATATCATTTGTAAAGAACATCCGAAGAGAAGAAAATGGATGTATGTTTATGCGGCAGTAGCCGTAGGACTGTTCATCCTGTTCTATCCGGTATTAAGTGGTGCACCAACGACCATTTCCTATGCGGAGCATTGGTTAAAATGGTTTAATTCCTGGGTATTATTACAGACCTGGTAAAAAGAATAAAAGACATGGATCGCCTCGGGCAGTTTTGCTTCGGGGCGGTTCTAAAAATAGAACATACTTTCGTCTGTCTTTGGTGGCAGAGAGGAGAGTATCGTTAGGAAAGAATGGAGTCACGCAGATCAATGAGTACAAAGATAAGAGAATGTATTAAAGGATTAAATAAGAATAAAGATGTGGAGCAGCTTTTGCCGGAATACTTAAAGCAGTCGATGCAGCTGCATGACAAGTATGCCAGACTGAAGCTGATGATGGAGTATTATATTTTCTATGAGACGGTTTCCGAAGGGATCAATCCATACATTGATTCGGCAAAGGATACGGCAGATGCATTGCATCAGGTGATTTATGCTGTGTTTAGAGAGCCACAGAACTGTACGGAAGAGAAAAGAACGGAATTAAAGACAACGCTGCAGGCACTGCGTCAGGAAGTGATCGACAAGATGCAGGTTCTGACAGCATACGTGGATCAGTTTGTTGTCTATGAATATATCCTGAACCGTATCCAGTACCGCTATGAAGAAAAAGAAGAGATTGAAGACGATGCCTCCTTTGCACAGAAGGTGTTAAACTTTATATTTGCCTCACAGGATAATATGGCCATCAGTGATAATATCCGTGCGGTACTCGGTCAGCTGCCGATGCGTATGGCAGGTGTTCGTTACTATGATCTGGTGCAGGAGAGCATTTCTGTTTATAAAGGTTCCGATCAGAGTGCACTGGATGGATATCTGTACATGTTCCGGACGAATGCCATGCTTTACAGTACGCCGGCGATGGATAAGTATTTTACGGAGTTTGCTCCGGTATTGCATGAGCTTTCCGGACTGGATTATGATACGCTGGGAGAAGAAGGCTATCGTATCTATGCGGAGAAGATCCGTGTGAATGCTTCAAAGCTGAATGACATTTCCGATCTGTATATGCTGTTGCAGCAGCTGATCAATGAAGTGTATTCTGTGGTGCTGGCATGGGGCTACGGTCCGGTGGAGGATGCAAAGCAGCCACAGAACAAAGTAATCTGTGGTATCAACGCCCTGTTCCTGCAGCAGGACTGGGAAGAGTGGAAGGATGCACCCGAGGAGCCGGAAGAGAGGCTGGCATGGCTTGGAGAACATTTCCATCTGATCGAGGGACAGCAGGAGCATCTGTATGAAGCGATCAATATGGCGGATGCCGTATTAGAGGAGACCTGCGATGCACAGAAGGATACGATCGAGAAGCTGGGACTGACGCAGAGTTACCGGGAGCTGAATTACGAGATGCAGCTTTCTTCGAACAGTTTGTTTATCGAGCTGACGGATCAGTCGGAGGAGCAGAAGGTGACACCGCAGCAGGCAGAGGACGCAGCAAGTACTCTGATCGCAGAGTTAAAGGCATCCTTCCGGGGACACAGCCGGATGCTTCGCCGGGCAGTTATGGCAAATACGTTGGAAAAGATGCCGGTATTCTTTACGACACCACAGGAGGTGGCAGATTATATCAGTCATTCTCTGGCGCAGTGCAGTGATGAAGCAGAGAAGTATGCGTCCAAACAGTTGATACTGGAAATGATAGAAAATGACCATTAAGAATGGGGTTGAGGATTTAGATGCTGAGATGGAGTCCGAAATTATATATGGAACTGAAAATTTCCCGTAATCCAAAGCGGTATAAAAGGATTCTGGAGAAGGGAAAGCTCGTACGGGAGATTTTCTGTATTACACTGCCGGTAAATGGAGAAAATATTATGGAAATATATTCATCCAGAGAATTGTGGTTCCGGTATTACAGGCAGAAAGACATGACGATCGTCGGACTGGCTTTGACCAGAGAAAACGCATATAAACTGGCAGCACAGATGTGTCTGGATCTGGTGACAGAGATGGGCGATATTTCTCCGGCATTGTTTCAACAGTATATTACTGCAGAGGAGGTCAATTCATCAGAAGGTGTAGGAGAAAAGCCGTGACCGTTCAGAAAAAGTTCCGTGTCTTACGGCAGAACACAATCATGTCAGAAAGCGACGTTTAGGAAGGAGGCGGACAGATGGCAGTCCTGCTTGGAATAGGAAAGGGGATCGGGATCCTTCTGCTTATTGTGATCGGATTGATCCTTTTGGTGGCTGTCACTGTTCTGTGCGTGCCGGTACGATGGCATGTTCTGGTGGCGAAGGAGGATGTATGGAGTGGACGGGGAAAGATAACCTGGCTGCTGCATCTGATCAGTCTGACATGGAAATATGATCAGGGAAAACCACAGATGACCTTTCGGATCTGTGGCTGGCGGATAAAGAAACGGTCTGCCTCGCAAAAGAAAAAAAAGAAACGTTCCCCAAAAAGCAGGAAAAGTACCGGGGGCAGGAAAAAGAAAAGCGCAGGAACGACCGAAGGGCAGATAAATCAGAATGACGGGAAACGACCGGAGGGTTCAAAGCCAACGGATAGAACAGAAGTATCTTCCCGGGGGCAGGTAACAAAAGCCGGTCAGACGGTTCGAACAGAACAGGATCAGGATAAACTGCAGCAGGCAGAAGCAAAGCCGGATCCGGTGCAGACGGTCGATCAAAAGCAGACGGAGTCTGCCGGGAAAAGGTTGTCATTTGGACAAAGGTTTTGTAAAATAAAAAAGAAACTGTATGCGTTCTGGCAGATGATCCGGACACTGCCACAGAAAATCCGGGATATGGTGCGATCCATTCGTTCCGGGCAGAAGAAGTACTGGAACGATACGACCAGAGCCTTTCTCAGGATGAGTATAGAAACACTTCGGGATCTGTGGAGACATTCACATGCACGGAAGCTGAAAGGAACCGTTCGCTTTGGGACATCGGATCCCTGTACGACCGGAGAGATTCTCGGTGTTATTGCCATCTTTTATCCGGTGCTTGGCAATAAGGTGCAGATTCAGCCGGAGTTTGATGAAACAGTTTTGCAGGGGCAGCTGGAATGGAAAGGACATCTGCGGTTATTTTATGCATTAAAGGCTGTTTTACATGTGTTCCTGAGTCCGGAATGGCGTGACTTGCAGAGAGGATTTGAAGAGAATAAAGGAGAATAGAATCAGAAAGGAATGGTGACAGATATGGGCGAAAATACATTTCATGCAACAGTAGCTTCCCTTTTTCAGGGAATGGAGGGATTCCTGACAACAAAAACGGTCGTAGGAGATGCCGTACGGTTTGACGATGGTACGATCATCCTGCCACTTGTCGATGTGAGTTTCGGGGTCGGTGCCGGTGCGTTTGCACAGGAGAAGAAGAATAATGCCGGCGGCGGTATGGGCGGAAAGATCCAGCCGAGTGCCGTATTGATCATTAAGGATGGACAGACAAAGCTGATCAATGTGAAGAATCAGGACGGACTGACAAAGGTGCTGGATATGGTACCAGATTTTCTGGATCGTTTTACCGGGGATAAAAAAGAGGATGCGTCAGCAAAAGACGGGGAGGAATAGCAAAAGCGGACAGGCTTTGATTTCTTTGCAGGAGATGCGCAGGTGAGCAGCTTTGTGGGAATTCGGAGCGGCCGGTTTGAGATACTAAAAAAAATGCTTGCAATTCCTTTTGTTTTTTGATAGAATAATATTGTTGTGGCAAAAATGACAAGTCATAATAACGTTGTTTATAAATCTGACCATCAGGGTTGAATATGTTAAGGAGGTGCTTACGATGGCAAAATGTGCAGTTTGTGGTAAGAGTGTTCACTTTGGTAACGCAGTGAGTCATTCCCATAGAAGAAGTAATAAAATGTGGAAGCCAAATATCAAATCTGTAAGAGTAAAGGTAAATGGCGGCACAAAGAAGATGCCAGTATGTACAGGATGTTTACGTTCTGGAGCAGTAGAGCGTGCGTAGGCACTTCGCTTTATGAATATTGGATATATCGGGAGGATCGGTAATAACCGGTCCTCTTTCTTTAGTGTATAGGAAAATGCTCGTAATGTAGAGTGAAGCCAACGAGAATTGCGAAGCAATTCTTGTAGGGCAAAACGCTGGTTTTGCCCTTTTTATAGGATAAATGTGTCAAAAGGTCTGAATTTTTGACCACAATATCTATCAACGATGTGCCGTATCGCCTCAAGATATTGTAGCACAAATCTTCAAAAAAATATCTCCGTCATGAAAAATGACTTTTGACACCTTAATCTTTATAGAAAATGCCGGTGGATCATTTCCTGTACTCTTTAATGGCAGCAGAACAGGGCATAGGCGAGTCCGAGAAACAGAAGGATAATAAAGATCGCCAGACAGGCATTATCCAGAAAAAACATGATCGTCATACCGACTGCGATCCAGAACAAAATAAAGCCGAGCATTCGCCGCATGATAAACCTCCAGAATAATGGTTTCATTTTTGAGAAAAATAGGGTATACTATAATGTATGTAAATATATGCGAACTATAACAGCGCATGAGCGAATAAGAACGTCAGGCGGAGTGGTCCCGGCAAAGAGTGGAAGAAGTCGCTGCCGTCAAACGATAAATCGTAGATAAGATTGGAGGATGTCTTATGAAAGGAAAGATCAATAATTCTATGGGAAATATTGTCATTGACCGTGAGGTGGTAGCCAAGTACGCAGGCTCAGCAGCAACAGAGTGCTTCGGTGTCGTAGGTATGGCTTCTGTCAATGTGAAGGACGGCGTGACAAAATTATTGAAAAGAGAAAATATCAGCCGTGGTGTCAACGTATCGATCGCAGAGAACAAGATCCGCATCACATTGCATGTGATCGTGGCATACGGTGTAAGCATTCGTGCCGTGGCGCAGAATATTCTGGAGAATGTTAAGTGCCGTGTGGAGAATTATACAGGCATGGAGATTGAGAAGATTGGTGTGATCGTAGAGGGTGTGCGTGTCGTGGATGACTGACAGTGTCCGGTCGGAGGAACTCTGTGAAATGATCTGCCAGACAGATCGGTATGATAGCATTGACTTTAGGAGGAACAAAAAGTGAGTATAAAGACAATAGATGCATCGATGATGAAAAAGTGTTTTCTGGCTGGTGCAAAGGCTTTGGAAAGCCGTAAGGAATATATCAATGAACTGAACGTATTTCCCGTTCCGGATGGAGATACCGGTACAAATATGACGATGACGATCATGTCTGCCGTAAGAGAGGTAAACAAATTGGAGACGCCGACGGTAGATTCGATGTGCAAGGCAATGTCCAGTGGTTCGCTTCGTGGGGCACGTGGTAACTCAGGTGTTATCCTGTCGCAGATTTTCCGCGGATTTACGAAGGAGTTAAAAGGTCTGGAGACACTGGAGGTTACGGATATCGGAAATGGTATCCAGCACGCGGCTGACACAGCCTACAAGGCAGTCATGAAGCCAAAAGATGGGACGATCCTGACAGTCATCAAGGCTGGTGGTGAGCGTGCTACAGAGCTTCTGATGGAGGGCGAGACAGAAGATATCGTTGCCTTTGCAGAGGATGTGATCTCCTGCATGGAGGAGACACTGGCAGCGACACCGGATATGCTTCCTGTATTAAAGCAGGCAGGGGTAGTAGATTCCGGCGGAGAGGGTCTGATGACTTTTGTACGTGGTGTTCTGGATGCATTGAAGGGCAAGAAGATCGATTATACGATCGGGGATGTCGATGCGAAAGCAACTGTGGCACCGGGGACTTTGGCAGATAATCCAGAGGACATCAAGTTTGGATATTGTACGGAATTTATCATTATGCTTGAGAAGAATCACGATGTGGTAGAGAAGGAATTAAAGGCCTATCTGCAGGGGATTGGAGATTGTGTTGTAGTCGTGGCGGATGATGATATTGTTAAGGTTCACGTACATACCAATGATCCGGGTCTGGCGATCCAGAAAGCATTGACGTATGGTTCCCTGACAAGTATGAAGATAGATAATATGCGGGAAGAACATCAGGAGAAACTGATCCGTGATGCGGAGAGCATTGCGGCAAGAGAAAACCAGGAAGAAAAAGAAGCATCCGCAATGGAGCATAAAGAAAATGGTTTCGTGGCGGTGTCTGCAGGAGACGGTTTGAAGGATGTGTTTATAGATCTGGGCGTCGATGTGGTGATCGAGGGCGGTCAGACGATGAATCCGAGCACAGAGGATATTCTGGATGCGATCGAGAAAGTCAATGCGGATGCGGTGTATGTACTGCCAAATAATGGAAACATCATACTGGCAGCACAGCAGGCTCAGGAGTTGACAGAGGATAAGAAGGTCGTAGTGATCCCATCGAAGAATATTCCGCAGGGGATCT
>CAUCOL010000081.1 GCA_958444395.1 uncultured Lachnospiraceae bacterium | reverse complement strand
GATCGGTGTCGTGATCAGGCTTGGTACTTTGGCAACGGTTCCCGCCGTAAAGATCAGGGCTGCCGTTTCCCCTACGATACGGCCGATGGACAGGATCACACCGGAAAGAATACCGGGTACGGCAGAGGGCAGTACAATCTTAAAGACCGTCCTGAGTTTTCCTGCTCCCAGACCAAAGCTGCCTTCCCGATAGCTGTCAGGTACTGCCAGCAGCGCTTCCTCTGTCGTACGCATGATCGTTGGCAAAACCATGATCGCAACGGTCAGAGAACCGGACATCCAAGAATACCCGAGTTTTAATGTTCCGCAGAAAAACAGCATTCCAAATAAGCCATACACAATGGATGGAATACCGGAAAGTGTTTCTGCCGTTATACGTACCAGTGAAACCAGCTTATTTCCTTTTTTGGCATATTCCACCATATAAATTGCAGCAAAAATTCCTAACGGCCCGGCAATTAATATCGACAGCCCGGTAAGAAGCAATGTGTTAATTATAGAAGGCAGCATGGATACATTTTCTGAATTATACTCCCATGCAAACAGATCCGGCGTCAGATGCGGTATCCCACGGATCAGAATATAAAACACCAGTGATCCCAAAGCCAGAACAGTCAGGAGCATGGAAAGCACGGTCAGCAGGAACATAACCAATGAGCCCGGATGGTGCAGATAGCCTTTTACCTTCTGCGAAACAGTCTGTCGATTGATCCCCTGCAGCTGCTTTCCTGTCGGATTCCCATTACTCATGCTTTTCCCTCCTTCCGTTTTAATAATGAAAATAAGGTATTAATGATCAGGATAAATACAAAAAGTACAACACCGGTTGCAATCAGTGCTTCCCGATGCAGATCCGTGGCATATCCCATTTCAATAACGATATTTGCCGTCATTGTACGAACACCTGCCAAAATGTTATCCGGTATACGCGGCTGATTTCCGGCAACCATGATGACTGCCATCGTTTCACCGATCGCACGTCCTACTCCCAGAATAATAGCTGCCATTATACCTGATTTTGCAGCAGGAACCACGGTCATAAATACACTTCTTTCGTGCGTTGCCCCCAGCGCCAATGCTCCCTGATAGTACTTATCCGGTACAGCACGTATGGCTGCTTCTGATACACTGATGATCGTAGGAAGGATCATCAGACCCAGCAGAATCGATGCCGTCAGGATACTGTTACCATCACAGTACACACCCGGAAAGCGTCCACGGAATGTGTCACGGACAATCGGAACAAGTACGCACAGTCCAAAAAATCCATATACAACAGATGGAATACCTGCAAGTAATTCCACACCCGGTTTCAAGAACTTATACAGCCACTTTGGACAAAATCTTGCCATAAACACTGCCATCAACAGCCCGATCGGTACACCGACGATAATCGCTCCGATCGTAATATAAATACTTCCGACTATCATCGAGAAAATGCCGAAAACATGGTTGCCCGGTCTCCAGTCTTTTCCAAAGATAAAATCCCTAAGGCCAATCTTTGCCATTCCAGGCAGTCCATTGGAAAACAGGAAGATGCAGATGAGTGCAACCGCCAGAATGGAAATGCAGGCACAAAGCAGAAAGACGATTTCCATTCCTTTTTCACGTATGTCTTTCCATGTATATTTTTTTAATTTTATTTTCATGCGAGTAATCATGCCTTTCTAAGAACCGTGTGGAAAATACGCTGATCTGCCACACGGTTCCTTTTTCACATTATTCTTACTGATCTATGCCGGATGCTTATTTTACATCGTTCCAGTCTTTGATCTCACCTGTAAAGATAGCCTTTACATTGTCTGTCGTAATATCTGAGATATCATTTGCCGTATTCACGATCACTGCGATACCATCCAATGCAATGGCTGTTGCTGTTAATCCTGCATCCTTCTCACTGTCCTGAAGCTCTCTGGATGCCATACCGATATCGCAAGTACCATCTGCTGCCGCTGTCATACCTGTCGTAGAATCACTTTCCTGGATCTCGATCTGCGCTTTGTCATTTACTTTCTGATATGCCTCAGATAATTTCTCCATAACAGGTGTTACGGAAGAAGAACCTGCTACAACAATCTTTCCTTTTGCTCCGGATGACTTAAATGCTTCTGCATTGTCTACAGATGAAATATATCCGTTATCTTCGATCACCTTCTGGCCTTCTGCACTCAGGATATAATCAATGAAATCCTGTGATACATCGCTTGGATTTCCTTTGGTAGCAATGTTAAACGGTCTGGATAATGTATAGGAGCCATCTTTGATTGTTTCGGTTGTAGGCTCTACTCCATTGATCTTTAATGCTTTTACGGTATCATTTAATGCACCGGTAGAAGAATAACCAATTGCAAACTCATCACCTGCCACTGTTGTCATAACGACCTCTGTGCTGTTGACGATATTGGCATCGACGGTTGTGTTATCTACTTTATTTCCATCCGCATCTTTCTCTTCCACACCTGTCAGTTCTACGAATGCACCTCTTGTACCGGAACCATCTTCTCTGGATACAACGGTAATTGGCTTTGCACTGCTTCCATTGTCTGCGCTGCCGCTTCCTGCATCACTGCTTCCGTTGGAGCTTCCGCATCCTGTTACAAGACTTGCTGTACATAAAACACTCATTGCTAATGCGATCATTTTTTTCGTTCTCATCTTTTACCTCATTTCTACGATGCTTTTTCCTCTTCTTTTTTCTACCATTTGTCATGTCTGCGGTAGCATCGCTGACGCAGTCGATCTGTTATTATTCTGTTTTTCTTTAATAACTCTTTCTGACAAAAAATAGAATACAGGATCAATGTAAAGTTCACTATCAGTGGAATGTATAATTTATGTAAAATATGTGTAAGATTGGAAACCCTGAGAATTTTGTCCCGGCTGCAAAATAGGCAAGCCCACTTTGCGTGTCACCGCACAATTGCTTATGCAATTTCCTTTGTGCAGTGATCGCATCCTCGCGGAGCGTTTTCTGCGCTACAATAATAGGAAAAGTTTCTTATAATAATAGTACAAAAAAAGAAGACGCAGGCTCTTTCTCCTGCATCTTCTGATCTTTGTAATAGTATACTCTTATAATGTTTTCTTTATATAATGACGCCGAAAGCTGTGCAAGGCACTGAAAAACTGCTGCTTTGCCACCTCCGGATCATCTTCTGTACGACGGATGATCATATTATATACGGATTCTCTCATAAAGGTTCCAAACAGGCGCAAAAACTGCATATATTCCTCGTCATCCCGGACATCATATAATGACCGGTCAATCGAGTTGACCAGTTTGCTGGATTCCGGCCGGCTGCAGCACGGATCATAAAGAATCTCTTCCCACATCATCTCAAAAATCCAGGGTTCCTCAAATAATATCCGTATCGCCTTATGTTCCCGATCAAACGCATGCTCAATAAAGCGGTTCATAATTGATTCCACACATTCGAACAAGTCTCCTCCCTGCTCTTTTAACTGCTCTGATACCATATCAAACAGTTCTTCCTTGTGTACCTGCATAATATATAGGAAGAGATCCCTCTTATCTTCAAAATACTGATAAAAGCTGCCCCGGGGAATCCCCGCATCTTTGATAATGCGGTTAATGGACACCTCCCGGTAGGAAACATTTAAGAATTCATTCTGTGCTGCAGCAAGTATTTTATGTCTTTTTTCTTCCGGCAGCCTGTAAAATGTACTCTTTGGCATATTATTCCCTCATTTCTTTTCTATTTCTGTGCTGCCAGCTCCTCCTGGCGCATTTCTTCCAAAAACTCCTGCGCCTCATCCGGTACCTGATCCAGATCATCCTCACCTACATCGATATTCTTCGGCTGTTTGCGGTATAAAATATCATACATAACCGGCACAATAAACAATGTCATTAAGGTTGCATAGATCAGACCGGCAGACACTACAATCGCCATTCCCTTCTGCATGGCATTTCCTGCATCCGTAGAAAACACCATAACACTCATGGACAAAATCGTTGTCAGTGCCGTCATCAGGATCGGACGCATACGAGTCTTTCCGGTAGCGATCAATGCACGACGTTTATCCATGCCCTGCAGACGCAGCTGGTTTACATAATCTACAAATACGATACCATTGTTTACGACAGTACCCATCAGGATCATAAAGCCCATCAGAGCCATTGCGGAAATCTGCTGACCAAATGCCATCAGCCCCAGCATCCCACCGGTAAATGCCAATGGGATGGTAAACAGGATGATAAACGGTGATAACAGACTCTGGAACTGTGCTACCATGACCAGATAGATCAGCAGCAATCCCAGGGCAATTGCCTGCAGCATCTGTCCAACCATATTCATAACCTGATCGGACTCTCCACCGATCTCCAGGGTATAGCCATCCGGCGCATTATATTTGTCAATGGACTTCTGCAGTTCTCTGGAAAGCAGGGTTGCATTATAACCATCCTGTACATCAGCAGTTACTGCCAGATACTGTGTCTGGTTCTTACGCGTTATGTTCGATACAGTATCCTCCTGCTCCTTTTTGGCGAAATCTGATAATTTGTATGTCTTCTTTACATCATTGCCAGATGCATCCTTTGTCGTAGAGGTAATCTCTGCTTTCATCAGATTCTCATAAGTCAGCTTATCGGTTTCATCGACCAGTTTTACATCGACATCCGCATCGTCCAGCGTCAGTGCGACTGCCGTCTTATCCGTTGTAATACGCGCTGCCAGCTGCTGATAGATCTGTGCTGTGGTAAGCCCCTTTCTGGCTGCCTTATCCTTGTCGATCACCAGATGCACCTGCTTATCTGCTGCATCGATTCCATTGCTCACGTTTTCAACACCCTTGATCTTCTTCATCATGTTCATAACATCTTCACTGATCTTGATCAGCTTCTGCTGGTCTGTACCATAAATGTCTACCTCCAGACCATTTCCCATCATACTGGACATACCACCCATTGCGGAAGAATTGACCGTCAGATCCTCACATGGGATATCTTTTGTGTTCTTTTCAATCTGCTGACGGATCTGCTTAAACTGCTTTGTACTCTTAATATTATCCTTCGTTAATACATTAAAGGTAAATTGCTTAAATGCATCATTGACACTGCCGGAGCCCATGCCGCTGGAAACCGCAGATGCATTTCCATCCAGAACGCCCACCTTGTCAATTCCCTTTACTTTCAGGATCGCATCCATGACTTTATCGGCAGTCGCATAGGCAGTCGCTTTATCACAATCTTCATCCATCTGCAAGCTGACAGAGATCTGGTTACTCTCCATATCATCCATCATAACAAGACCGGTGCGGAACGTCTGGTATACACATACCACCAGCAATACGATCGCAATGCCAAGTGGAATCAGCTTATGCCCCAGACAGAAATCCAGCACTCTTCCATAGACTCCCTTAACCTTATCAAACCATTTATGATTTGGTGTCTTTGTATTCTTTAACAAGGCAGAACCCATTGTCGGTACGACAGTCAATGCAACGATCAGCGATGCGATCAGCGCATACGAAATCGTAAATGCAAATGGGATCAGAAGCTGCGCCACGGTTCCACTGGTATATACCATTGGCAGGAAGACACAGATCGTTGTGATCGTAGAAGCGACGATTGGTGCTGCCACCTGCTTTGCACCCTGTACTGCCGCTCTCGGTGCAGAAAGTCCTCTGTTTCGCAGACGATATACATTCTCCATGACTACGATCGAGTTATCTACCAGCATACCGATACCAAGACAGAGTCCGGCAAGCGACATGACATTTAATGTAATATTCGTAAAGTACATGATGATAACAGCGAATAAAACACTGAACGGAATACTAAAAGCGACAACGATTGTCGGACGAATATCCTTTAAAAACAATGCAAGCACTATGATTGCCAGAATCGCACCCAGTAAAATACTGCTGAGTACACTGTCTAAGATCTGGGAAATATAATCTCCCTGATCCATCATCGGTGTCACAGAAAGTCCATCGTAGTCTTTTTCCAGCTCCTGAAATGCTTTCTTCAAGCCGGAAGACACTTTGCTGGTGCTTGCCGTACTTGTCTTAAAGATCGAAAGCAGGATCGCATCCTTTCCGTTGACTTTTGCATAGCTGTCTCCGGCATTGTTGATCACGGTAATATCAGCTACATCGGACAGACGTACATCGCCGGCACCCGGCACCTTTGTAAGTACCATCTTTTTCAATGCATCGACAGAAGTATAGTTCTGTCCGACTTTCACAAGCCATTGATTATCTGCATCATCCTTGATATAACCTGCCGGCATGGAGAAGTTCTGTGCTGTCACCAGTCCGGACAAAGTATCCAGGCTTAACAGAGCATCAATGTTTGAATTTTCTCTGGCTGCTTTCTTGGAATCATCCAGCTTTTTCTGTGCATCGTCCAGTTCCTTCTGCGCATCATCCAGCTGCGTTTCTCCGGATGCCATCTGCGCCTGACCGGATGCAATGCCTGCTGTTGCTGTATAAGCACCGGACTGTGCTTTTACGAAGTTGTCATCCATTCCCTTCATCTGTTTATTCAGATTGGCAACAATGGCTTTGGCTGCCATAATCTCTGTCTTAAGATTTGCCAGTGCCGTGTCAATCTGTGGAATACGGACATGTACAATATTATAAACCTTTTTCAGATTGGTAATGCTTAAGTTCTCAACCTGTGAACCGTATCCCATCTCACCCATCCAGTCTGTAAATGCCTTCAGCTGTGCCGGATGCTCCACCGCATCCTTTACGCTGGACGGTATCGTGATATCCTGTGCCTTTGCCGCGCTGCCAAGCATGGACTCAAAGCCCGCAAACGCAGCATCCAACTGTTTGTATGTATCCTTGATCTTCGCCTTTTCATAGGCTTCCTTCTCTGCTTTTAATGCAGTCCGGCTCGCCTTCAGGCTCTGCAGAGAAGATTCATAGGCAGTCTTTGTCGCCAGTGCTTTATTCAAAGCCAGCTGCGCTTTACTCAGCTTTTCATTGGTTGCATTCTGCGTATCTCCCAGTTTATCCTTCTGTGTACTCAGTTTACTCTTTGCAGAGTCGAGCTTTGCTTTTGCTTTCTCGATCTTCGCCGAAGCATTTCGCAGCTTTTTGTTTGTTTTTCCTAAGATCTTATCGTTTACTTTATCGATCTTGCTCTGATTCAGACGAACCTCTACCGTATTCTCTACGTCTCCGCTCTCTGAAACACTGCCGACACCCTCCTGGCGCTCCAGATATGGCTTTAACACTTTATTGGTAAATGTCGTCAGATCCTCGATATTTTTTCCCTTGTAATCCACGCTGGCATACATCGTTGCCATCATATCCATGCTCAATTCCATTGTATTTGGCTTACCACATTCCTCCGGCAGCTCCAATGTATCCATTGCCTTTGATACACGGACCAATGCCGCATTCATGTCGGTATTTTCAGCAAATTCCAATGTAACCATGCTATAGTTCTCAGAAGATGTACTTGTGATATTCTCGACACCACTGACCGTGCCTAATGCACTTTCGATCGGTTTCGATACATCGCTCTCCACCTTCTCCGGAGAGGCTCCGGGATCCGTCGTAATCACTATCATGTATGGTACTTCCATGTCCGGCAGCATATCTGTATCCATCTTGGTCAGACTGACTGCACCGATAACCAGTACAATGATAACGGCAACTACGATAAAATAATGAAGCGGCTTTGGCTGCGGCCCGTCTGGGCGGTAAAACGCTGCTGGCAACTCTT
>CAUCOL010000080.1 GCA_958444395.1 uncultured Lachnospiraceae bacterium | reverse complement strand
TATCGGCAGCATCACCGCTGCCATCGCCGGCCGCACTATCTGTGCTGTCTGAACTATCAGAGCCTTCTGATCCATCTGTCGAAGCATCCGTATCCCACTGTGCTTCCATCGTCGTATCTTCGGTCTGATCACTTCCCGTGTTGGATGTACTACTATATTCATCATAATATGTTCCCTGATGCAGCTGACGCATCAGGTCAATGTTTGGCAGGGTACCGGTTGAATAATAATCAACATATTCATCTCCCTGTGTATAACCAAAAGCGGTCAGTACAGAGTTACCGGCAATCACCGAAAGAATACTGCCACCCTCCTGTGGCTTCTCTCCCTCTGCCAGCTTAACATCATCCAGGACACTCTGATCCACTCCCCGCAGAGTAGCATACGAGGTATATTTTCCAACCTTCAGATTCAATCCATAATCCAGAACAGGCATTGCACTTTCTACATGGTCCATCTGCGAGAACATCTCCAGATTGGAATCCGTCAACATCGTATCCAGATTGAGTTTAGAATTGGAACCACTGTCCCCGTCACTGTAGGAATCACCCGGATTAACGCTAATCTGCGTAGCAGATCCCATACTGGCATATTCATCCATGATCATTTTTTTCATTCCTAATGCCAGTGATAGCATGGCTACGATCGATGCTGTACCGATCAGTACACCCAGTATCGTGAGGATAGTTCGCAGCTTTCTGCGCCAGAGACTTCCCATGCTCATGCTCATCAAATCAAAGAAGCTCATCGTCCATCAACTCCTCTTCTTTCTTTAAACGTCTTTTTTTGCGTACAATGCGAACTACCACAATAATTACGATCACAACAACGACGACACCGATCACAATCGGAATCACCGGCATCTTCTTCTGTGTACCGGCATCTTCATCCATCATGTCTCCGTCTGCTCCGGCATCTGAATAATCCTCACTGGATACATAGATGTTGGTTTTCTCTTTATATACTTTGCTTTCCCCGGATGCATTTTCATATTTGATCACGATCGTACACTCTCCATCGCTGTCATCCGGTGTTGCACTGGTTCCGGTCAGTACGACATCTGCATATCCTGTCGCACCGGCTGCAATATTTCCTACATAACTTTCTTCACAAGAGAAATCCTTTCCTTTACAGCTGACCGTTACATTATTCAGGCTGCCTACTCCCATATTATTCAGGGAAAATGTAAGATCCCCTGTGCCATCTACTGCGAGCATATCCGGAGGTGTTACATCAGAAAGTTTAATTCTGTCTTTTAATGTCACCGGAATAGATACATTATCCTGTGAATTATAGGAATCCGCCTTTGCATCCTCATACTCTGCCTTAACGGTGATCGGATAAGATTTTGCGCCCAGATTGGCATTTGCTTTCATCTTGAAGACCAGATTCACCATTCCCTTTGCCGGAATGCTGTCAACATATGCTGTACTGGCACCACTGACCGGAAGAAATTCTCCATTGGCGGTGGATAATGTAAATTTCACATTCTGTACGGCTTTTGGTGCATTGTTCTTTATCTGGATTGTCAGAGTAAACTTCTCATTAGGAAGTACCTTTTTTACGTCCGTTGTATATCCTGCCACCATAACACGCGGTGTGCTCTTCTTTCCGTCTTTGCTTTTATTTTCGTTCTTCTTCCCCTTCAGCTCAACATTTACCGTTTTGGATGCCGTCACTGTCGTTCCGTTTTTCTTATATGTAATCTTAAAGGTCACACCCTGATATCCACTGGTTACATTATCCTTTACCTGAAAATTATATTTGCAGGACAGACTCTTTGTTCCGTGGGAACGATATACCTTATAGGCATCTGTATTGCTTTCAAATGGAAAATTACTGTCTACAACAGGTACTACACTTGTAATATTATATTTACTGCTCTTGGCTGTAAACGCAACGCTGCAACTGCTGCCATAGCTTCCATACGGTGTTCCCTTCATCTGCAGGGAAACGTCCTCATCCAAAGAAGAGGTGTCCGGTGTAATCTCCGGTGTGGCGGTTGCTTTCGGCTTCGTTGCATTGAGCTTTACATTCATGTTCTTTGTAACATAATACTCACTGTCATAATCCTTTGTTTTTCCATCGATGCTCTTACGGGTATATACTACAGTAAATCCTGTCATATAGTATCCTGTATCCAGGTTATCCTTTGCTTTAAAGGTATAGGAACAGTTTGCGGTATTTCCTGTACCGTTGATCACCTTATATGCCTCATCATCCATAGAAAATGGAAATGTGTCGTTCAGAACAGGATATACTCTGGATACACTGTCTGCTTCATAATGTTTTTTGCTGTTTTTGTTTCCGGTCACTGTAAACTGGATCGTCACTTTTCCTCCGGCTTTATTTCCGGATACCTTTACACCGGATACAGAGATATCTGATGCATTTCCTTCCAGCATGTCTCCGGCAGGTGTTCCGTCTGTTGTAACTCCTTCACTTGGTGTCACTGCATCATCTGCCTGCGCTGCCCTCGCATACAGACACTGAAACAACCCCAGCGTCAACACGCAACATGTGATAAATATTATTTTTCTTTTCCTGCTATTCATTTTTCGTTCCTCCATTTTCACATTCCGGTTCTGTTTTCTACTCCGGTCTCCCGACCACTTCTACTTTATCCCCGGTTTTCTTTCCCTCTTCCTCTGGTTCATTCACCACAATATCAACAATCTTACCATCCTTGATACGGATCTGCCGATCTGCCAGAGCTGCCAGATCATTGTCATGTGTTACCATAACCAATGTCTTCTTCCTTTCACTCAGCACCTTACGCATCAGATCCATCATTTCTTCCGATGTATTGGAATCCAGATTACCCGTAGGCTCATCAGCAAATACAATGCTTGGATTCAACACCAATGCTCTCGCCATGCCAACACGCTGCTGCTGTCCACCGGACATCTGGTTTGGCTTGTGCAGTCTGTACTTCTTCAGTCCAACCAATTCGATCATCTGTTCCGCCTTCTTCAGCCGCACCTTTTTTGATATCCCACGGAATACCAATGGCAGTGCCACATTTTCTACTGCATTCATCGTGCCGATCAGATTAAATGACTGAAAGATAAAGCCAACCTTCTCACGGCGGAAACGCACAAGGCGGTTCTCATTATACTGATCGATCCGTTCTCCTGCGACCGTGATCTCCCCCTTTGTCGGCTTCTCCAGACCGGCAAGCATATTCAGCAGGGTTGATTTTCCGGATCCCGATGTACCTACAATGGCACAAAACTCACCTTCGTATATCTTAAAACTCACACCATTTAACGCACGTACTCTGTTCTTTCCAATCGGGTAGATTTTATACAAATCCTTTACGTCAATAATACACTTTCTCATTTTTTCCTCCTTTCTCCTTCTTTTGCTTCCTGCTATCTCCTCTGTTTTAACATAGATATCTGAAAACATATTCCACTTATGCTTTATTTTATCATACCCTCTTACACTTTGTTTTACATTCCCATTGAGATATTCTTAATTTTTTCTTACCCTGCAGGAACAAAGGGCAAAACCAGCGTTTTGCCCTACAAGAATTGCTTCGCAATTCTCGTTGGCTTCGCTCAATGTTGCGAGCATTTTCCTATAAACAAACAAAGGGCAAAACCAGCGTTTTGCCCTACAAGAATTGCTCCGCTCCGTGTTGCGAGCAATTTCCTCTCCCAAAACAAAAAAACTGTATGAAATCTGTTTCCTCTTTCCAACATCATCCGGTGTTCTGAAAAGATTCCGGTAGATTCCATACAGGTTCTTTTATTCTTCGATATGCTCCATACCCTGGCTCAAGATTGTGAAAACATGTTCATCTGCCAGTGTATACAGTACGTTTTTTCCCTCCTTGCGAAACTTCACAAGACGGTTCTGCTTCAATATGCGAAGCTGGTGCGAGATCGCACTTTGTGTCATGTTCAAAATCTGTGCGATATCATATACACACATCTCATTCTCAAACAAGACATATAAGATTTTGATGCGGGTCGAATCACCAAAGACCTTAAACAGATCTGCCAGCTCGTATAACTCACTCTCTTCCGGCATCTTCTCGTCAATCTCTCCGGCTTTCGCCCCATCAATGATCATATATTCTTTTTTTTCACTCATAAAATCTGCCCTGTTCTATGCAAGTGCACATTTTCTCAGTTCTCTTACCAATACAGTCTTATCAGAAGCATCGCAATTTGCTCTGATAAACATTGGATTTCTCAGATCCATGGTGAGTATTCCAAGCAATGACTTGGCATCTACACAATAATTTCCACAATACAGATCGATGTCTGCATCATACTTTGATAAAATATTGACAAAACGACTCACATCTTCTACGTTTCTAAAATTAACTGGTATTCTCTCTCCCATTTTGAATGCTCCTTCCTTTGGATTGTGCTTTCATAAATCCTGCTCTTTTTTCTTTCTTGCTTTCGCCCAGAATATGTTCTACCACACTTGCGTCAAAAAGGAAAGAGTTTTGATGATTTTTTTACAAAACATTCACATTGTTCATAAGTATGTACATGTTTCGTCACAATTAACGAAACCTTTCTACAATACTTTCGATAAAAAGTCCTGCAAACGCTTATTTTCTGGATGTTCAAACAGCTGTTCCGGTTTATTTTCCTCGCAGATCTTTCCATCATCAAGGAACAACACGCGATTTGCAACCTCTTTGGCAAATCCCATCTCATGCGTTACAACCACCATCGTCATACCATCTTCTGCCAGTTCTTTCATTAATTCCAGCACCTCACCGACCATCTCAGGATCCAGTGCAGATGTCGGTTCGTCGAACAGCATCACATCCGGGTTCATTGCCAGGGCACGTGCAATCGCAATACGCTGCTTCTGACCTCCGGACAGCATTGCCGGATATGTGTCTGCCTTTTCTGCCAGACCGATTCTCTCCAGAAGTTCTTTTGCACGGTGCTCTGCCTCTTCTTTTGTCATCTTTTTGCGCTTCACCGGCGCCAGCATAATATTTTCCTTCACTGTCATATTCGGAAAAAGATTAAACTGCTGAAATACCATTCCGATCTTTTCACGGATCACGTCGATATCTACGGACTCATCTGTAATGTCTGTTCCCTCAAAGGAGATCACACCATCTGTCGGATCTTCGAGACGATTCAGAGAACGTAAAAAGGTAGACTTTCCACAACCGGATGGTCCGATGATCGCAACAACCTCTCCCTTAGAAATCGTCGTGGAAATTCCCTTTAAGACCTCATGCCTGCCAAATGATTTATGCAGATTCTCTACCTGGATCAGAACATTTCCCTCCACCTGGGATGTATTTTGTACTAACTTATCGCTCATTATTTCTTAATCTCCTTTCCAGACAGTTTACACCTGCTGTCAATGCCATAACGATCACCAGATAGATCAATGCAACGGCGATCAACGGCATAAATGCATCATATGTGTTGCTTCGGATAATATCGCCTGCTTTTGTAAGATCCACCAATGCGATATAACCACTGATTGATGTCTCCTTTAACAGACTGATAAACTCATTACACAATGCCGGCAGGATGTTCTTGAATGCCTGTGGCATGATAATGGAAAACATCGTCTGTCTGTAGTTCAAACCAAGACTTCGGCCTGCTTCAAACTGCCCCATATCAACAGACATGATACCGGAACGAACGACCTCCGCCACATATGCAGCAGAGTTCAAGCCAAATGCGATCACTGCCACCAGGATCTTTGCATCTACCGATACCAGTATAATATAGTAGAAGATCAGCAACTGGACAACCGCCGGTGTACCACGCATTACCGTCAGATAAATACGGCACAGAAGGTTTAAAATATTTAATCCACCATTTCTGTCATGACTGGTACGGATGATCGCGATCAATCCACCCAGGACAATACCAATCATTACGGCAAATACTGTAATAAGGATCGTGTTCACAAATCCTTTAACAATATATTCATATCTCTTATCTTTAATAAAATTATCTTTAAAACGCTCTTTAAAGGAATCTGCCTCAGCTACTGCTTTCGGATCCTTCACAATAATAACCTGTTTCGCTGTCGTATAGGTATCTGTAAAGTCAACATTCTTCAGACGATCCTCAGTTACAGTCATACCGGCGCATCCAACATCCGCTTTTCCGGAAGTAACCGCAGAGATGATCGCATCAAATTCCATATCCTCGACACGCAGCTTCATACCAAGTATATCACAAACAGCCTGCATCATATCTACATCCAGACCAACGATCTCACCGCCTTCATAATATTCATATGGTTTGAACGCTGCATTTGTCGCCATAATCAATGTACCATTGCTGCGATCCACATCCTGCTTTTTATATGGCGTTTTTCCCTTTTCTTCATCGGATCCTGTATAATTCTTTTTGATCTGATCCAGGGTGCCATCTTTTGTCAGTTTCTCCAATGCAGTATTGATCTTTGCCTTTAATTCTGTATTCGTTTTACTGATACAGATAGCATACTCCTCCAGAGCAAATTCCTCATCCAGAATCTTTAACTCCGGATTCTTCTCTGTGTATGCAAGAGAAGGCTGTTCATCCAGAATAACACAGTTGATTTTGCCGTCTTTTACTGCCTGAATCGCATCTGTTCCCTTATTATAACGTTCTATTACGGTTCCAGAACCATCACTTTCATAGTCAGACGCATAGATATCTCCTGTCGTTCCAATCTGTACGCCGATCTTCTTTCCCGGCAGATCATCTACACAAGTTACCGCATTTTTCATTGCCTCTTTGATTTCTTTTTTCTGCACTTGCTGCTTATGCACAACGATTCCAACGATCAGTGCCAAACAGACAATCGCAAAGACAATGTAACTTACCCACTGTTTCTTTTTTGCTTTTGTCATTTTCAGTCACATTCCATCTGTTCCATTCTTTCTGACAGATAGATCCTTTCTAATTTTTTTCGTAACTATTCACAGTTTTTCCGCTCCTACAGTCCCGGAACACATAGCGCGCCTGTTTTTATGATGCACTGGCAATTCTGAATAGTTTCTTTTAACAACTTATTATAACAGAAATACCTGCTATAGGCTACTTTATTTTTTTCAGATTCGGCTCTTATCCGGTACTTTTTCCTAAAAGCGGCTGATCTGCTCAGACTCATCATCTGTTTTAATAATCTTGCGGATCTGTACATAATAACCATCATTCCCTTCCAGTGGTATAAAGACACGATCCCCCTCCTGATGCTTTAGCAAAGCCTTTCCTAATGGTGATTCGATACTGACCATATTATTTAATGCATCCGCCCGAATCGTTGTAACGATCTTATATTCTTCTTCACAATCGTCTTCTTCAATATACAGGCAGACCTTATCATTCAAACCTATTTCATTAGCATTCGAATTATCTTCGATCACTTTCGCTGTTTTGATCATTCGTTCCAGATAACGTATCCTGCTTTCATTTTCATTTTTAAATTTTTTGGCAGCCTTATATTCAAAGTTCTCGCTCAAATCCCCCTGAGCCCTGGCTTCCTTTACATCCTCCAGTGCCTCTTTTCGAACTACCAGTTTTCTGTGCTCCACCTCCTGTTCCATTTTCTCAATGTCTTTTCGGGTTAATCTGTCATACATCTTTTTCTCCTCCATATGCAAAAAGCTATGCAACAGTTGACCAAATCAACTATCGCATAGCTTCTAATTTTAAGTAATGCCGGCGACCGGAATCGAACCGGTACGGGTATCACTACCCACGGGATTTTAAGTCCCGGGC
>CAUCOL010000079.1 GCA_958444395.1 uncultured Lachnospiraceae bacterium | reverse complement strand
CAATGATCAGTTCTCGCTGACCACGTCCGATCGGGAACATGGAATCGATCGAAAGGATTCCTGTTTCCAATGGCTCTGATACCGATTTACGATCTACGATGCTTGGCGCCTCGCATTCGATCGGACGATATCCATCCTCCGGGATATCCCCTTTGCCATCAATCGGTGCACCCAGTGCATTGACTACTCTTCCCAGATACTTGTCACCGACCGGGATGCCGGCACGTTTCTTCGTACGGGTTACCTTCATTCCTTCCCGGATGCCCATATCCTTACCAAGAACGATACAGCCAATCTGGGTTCTCTGGATATCCTGTACCATTCCCTTGACGCCGTTTTCAAAAATCACGATCTCGCCATACATGGCATGTTCCATGCCGTAGATCGTTGCAATGCCGTCGCCAACCCAGATGACGGTTCCGACTTCATGCTCCCGGCTTTCTATCTCATAATTTTCAATTTCACTCTTTAATATTGATATTATATTTTCTGAGCTGATCGCACTCACGTCATCATCTCCTAATCATTTTTTCTTTCAGGCGGTTCATACTTCCCAGCAGGCTTTCATCCAGCTCCAGATCTCCCAGGCGGATCACAAAGCCACCGATCAGTTCCGGTTTATGAACCAGCGTAAGCTGTACACTCTGCGCACCGTTCCGGCGGGCAAGTTTCTGCCGGATCTGCTCCAGCTGCCCTTTCTCCGGCTTCTGTACATAATACAGCGTACCCTGCAGGATTCCTGCTTTCCGGTCTGCCAGCTGTTCATATGCCCGGAAAATCTCACCTAACAGTTCTTCCTCCTGATAACGGCACACTACTTTCATAAATGCATGCATCGATTCCGGAAAAACCTGCTCGATCACCTTTTCTTTTTGTTTTCTCTGTACTACAGGACTGCTCAGTGCCTCTCTCAGTGGAAGAGACATCTCCCATATCTTCTTTGCCTGACAGATATCCTGTCCCGGGATCCCCAGTTCCAGCAGTACCTGTCCATAATTAATTGCCGTCTGCTTCACGGGTATCACCTACTCCTGTAATATATTGGTCATAGATAGAACGGTCGACCTGCACATCTGCCTGCTCCATCAGGATCTTTCCGGCAGCTGCCATAGCGACCTGTGCGATCTGACTCTGCATATCGCCCATCGCTTTCTCCCGCTCCTGTGCAATGTCCTTCTGTGCCTTTTCTAATATATGGCTTGCCTGCTGCTCTGCTTCACTGATCCGCTGCGCATATTCCTTCTGCGCATTGTCCCGGGAAGTATCCAGCATCCGTGCTGATTCCTCTTTTGCATGCGCCAGCAGTTCGTCGTATTGCTGTTTCTTTTGTTCTGCCTCTTCCTGCCTGCTCTGCGCCTGTGCAAACTGCTGATCGATCATCTCTTTTCTCTTTGCCAGAACCGACTGGATCGGTCCGATCAGAAAATGACGCATTGCCACGTAGAGAATCACCAGGTTGATCAACGTATAGATAATGCCGTCTAAACGTAACATTTCGCATCTCCTGCCTTTCTCTGTCTGTTATTTTAAGACCATAATGATCAGCAAAGCGATAACGAAACCGTAAATAGCGGTTGCTTCTGCCAATGCACATCCCAGGATCAAGTTGATCTTAATCTTTGGTTCTGCTTCCGGCTGTCTTGCGATTGCGTCTACTGCTTTTGATGTTGCCATACCGATACCAACACCGGCTCCAATACCTGTCAAAACTGCGATTCCTGCTCCGATTGCGATTAATGCTGTCATATGATTACCTCTTTCTGCGCTGTCTTTTCTCTATTCTTTTTTTCTTTTTCCGGATCCGCTTTCTGCATGACCCTTTTTGTGTCACAGCGCTGACACATGTTGAACTGTCATTCACTTTCTGTTGCCTCTCCGACATATAATGCTGTCAGAAAAACAAATACAAATGCCTGTATCAAGCCGTCGAATATGTCAAAATACACACTAAAGACGGCGGGCAAAAATACGGGAACAACGATTTTTAATAATTCCATAACGACATAGGATCCTAATACATTACCAAACAGTCGCATACATAACGACAATGGTCTGGTAAATACCTCCAGCACATTGATCGGTGCTATGATCGGTATCGGCTCTATGAAGCTCTTTAACCAGCCTTTTGTTCCCCTTTGTCTTATTCCGGCGATCTCAACCAGTAAGATACTCATGATCGCCATGCCGGCTGTAACGCCCAGATCTTTTGTAGGTGGTTTGAGTCCAATCAATCCGATCAGGTTTGCCACTGCTATGTACAACAATACGCTGATCAGATAGGGCAGGTATCTCAGCCCGTTTTTGCCCAGCAGTTCACCAAAAAAATCTTCCGCCAGCTGATATCCGGCTTCCAGTGCTAACTGAACCTTTCCCGGGTTCTCCACTTTCAGATTTCTGGTAAATACTATGGACACCAGAATCAGGATTGCCATAATGATCCAGGTGACAACCACCGACTCCGGAACTGCAATGCCTCCAAATACAGGAATCGTAAATGCTGTGTTACAATTTAATTCACTTAACAGCTCACTTGTCAATTCCTCCGTAATACTCACTTCCCTTCCGCTTTTTTTGCCACGCATCCATTATATTCCGATCCCTCTGAATGTCTAATAACTTCTGTTTATCTATTCATCACGAAAAAATATGAAAGCAGAACAAAGGGCAATTTCCTGTAACGTAAAACAAAAAGCTGCCGGCTGTACCTGATACAACCATCTGATCCAAAGATCAGACGATCGGTGCCGGTACAGCCGGCAGCTTTTATCTGTTCATGCAGTGATGTATCCTCACACACGCAGCTGCATTCTAATGATTCTATTTTATTTCAGGCAGGCAAGGAGATAACGGTTGTCCGGCAGATAAAGCGCCGGGATCTTATGATCTGCATCTCCATAGGTAACTTTTGCAAAACGCTGGCAGACCGTCTGGTATGTCTCCTTACTAAAATGCATCTCCAGTACCTCAGACAAACGTACAAATACGATTGGTGAAATATTCGTTCCCCATGCATCCTCGTCTCCCTGATTCAACGTACGCGGAGTGATCTCCACTTCCTTCTGTGTCTCTTCATTGAAAGCTGTCAGACGGATAAATCCATCCTCTGCCACATGACAGCACAGCTCATTCTTTAACAGCATTTCCTTCTGAAAGCCCAGTGACGTTAAGATCGAACTGTTCAGCTTTGACAGCGGATCAAACGCATCCTGCTCCCGGAGTGTATTATCAAAACGAAGTAACTCAATTAATTTATCAATACTGTTCTGACTTAAGACAGAACTATTGACGGCTTCTTTGGTATCCAACAAAAATCTGACCAATGTATCGATCTCTTCCTGGCTTAATAACGAATAATTTGAATTCTGCTCTTCTTTCATATTAATCCCATGCCTTTCCTGTTATATTCTACCTATAGAGTTATTATACATTTTTATCGACTGCTACGTCAAGTAAAAACGACAAACTGTATCGCTAACCGACCGAAGCCGGGACGATCCGCATCTATATACAAACCGCCGTGCTGCCGATCTTTTTACTTGACGGTTTTTGTACGTTTCTCTTATAATTATAAGTATTACGATATCCGGCGTAAATGCCACAAAGCATGATACCATTCCGGATGTCCGGTCAATGACTACTGTTCATTTCATATAGAAAGGGATCACTATGAGTTTAAAACATCTTCGTGCATTTGTCGCTGTCTATCAGGAAAAAAACATCACCAGAGCAGCCCAGAAGCTGGGCTTTACGCAGCCCGCCACCAGTCTGGCACTCAAGGAACTGGAAGCCCATTATCAGACAAAGCTCTTTGAACGGAACGGACGCGGCATCCGCATCACCACAGCCGGTGAGCATCTGTATCCGGATGCCGTACGACTGCTTTCCCTGTACGATGAGATGGATCAGGGAATGAAGAACTGGAATCAGACCGGTACACTGCGCATCGGCTCCAGTATCAGTATCGGATCCTGTATCCTGCCGGAGCTGATGAATCAGTTCTCAGAGCTGTATCCGGAGCTGGATGTCTACGTGAAGGTAGACAGTTCGGACGTGATCGAACGGTATCTTCTGGAGAACGAGCTGGACTTTGCACTGATCGAAGGAACGCCCCATACAGAAAAGCTGCATTCGGAGGTATTTCTGGATGATGAACTGATCCCGATCTGTGACCGCTTTCATTCCCTTGCCAGTGAACAGGATGTCCCCCTGGAATCCCTGCGCCATGAAAAGTTTCTGATGCGCGAGAAAAACAGCGGTACACGCGCCCTGGCTGACTCAAACTTTGCCGTGAAGGGCTTCCGGATCCAGCCGATCTGGGAAAGTACCAGTACAGCTGCCCTGGTACATGCCGTCGCCGCCGGACTCGGGATCTCCATCCTGCCAAAACGAATGGTCGAACCTCAGCTGCAGGCACAGCAGATTGCCTCCTTCTCGATCCGGGGGATCAGTCTGAAACGGCACTATCACCTGGTCTATCATGAAAACAAATTCATCACCCCGGCGATGCAGGACTTTTTCTCACTGCTGTTTCCCGCTTAAGGCATCCGCCACCTCTTTGGTGATGCGGCTTCCTCCCTGCTTCTTCCACTCACGGACAAAAGCATCAAAATATGACAGCGGTTCCTCACCGGTTACGATCTTTAAATAAGTCTCTTTCTCCATACTCTCCAGCTTCCACCAGTTTGATTTCATCGTATCTGTCTCCCCAAAGAAAAGAGACTCTACTTCTTTCGACTCTCCCTGGCTCAGCACACCACACGCTGTGATCCTGGATTTGTAAGCTGCCCAATCTTCCCAGGAAAGCTCTTTGGATCCATTCCCCCTGCCTTTCAGATAATCTGTGCAGGCAATATAATAAGACCCCTCCAGCATACTCAACTGACTAAGCTGCCATATTCCCTGCAGGGCATCCTTCAACGACTGATAGCAGCGAAGCAGCGCATCCTTATAATCTACATTGATCGCCAGCGGACGTGCTGTCGGATCTACATTGTCCTGATAATATTCCTGCATCTCCTTCTGACCATTCTCCCCATATGTCGTCGTATCAAATAATGTACTGATGATCTTCATTACGACCTCCGGATGCTTGCAACCCTTGCGTACTACTACGCATTTATCCGTCGGCTTTTGGGACGCAAAGCGGGTGCTTCCATCCGCCTCTGTCTGGATCAGATACGGTTCCCACTCTGCATCGGGATTCTCCTGCATCGCCTCCATCAGAGGATTATTCGGTGCCCACCACGGTCCAAAGAACGAGCCACACTGTCCTGACACGATCAGTTTGATAATATTACTGCTGCCACGCATCAGGAAATCATTGTCAAGCACACCATCACTGTACATCTGGCGCAGCTTTTGCAGTCCTTCCTTTGCCTCCGACTGTACAGAGCCATACACGACATTTCCGGATGCATCTAAGATCCACTGCTTTGGAAAAGCACCATAGGAAGCAAAGATAATGTCGGTCTGATATTCGGAACTGTAACCACAGCCTCCGGTCAGATCACTGTCACAGACCAGCCCGACCGTCTTTCCGGCTCCATTTTCTCCGGGATCCTTCTGTACAAATGCCCGAATAATGTGGCAGGCATCCTCTACGGTCTGCGGCTCTGCCAGATGCAGTTTGTCCATCCAGTCCTTTCGCAGCCAGAGCAGACTCGGTCCATTATCAATATTCGTCTCCGGCAGTGCCATGATCTTCCCATCAAATGTCACATTGTCCAGAATCTGCTCTCCATAGCTGGCATAGATCGCCTTGATCCGATCGGAAGCACAATCCTCATAAACCTGTGTCAGATCCTCGATCATATCCTTCTCTACCAGCATCGGAAGCATACTCATGTCATCTAACACCATCACATCCGGCAGTTCCTTCGCCGTGATCGCCATAGACACTGCTTCGGTGTAATTATCGCTTTCGTTGATCTCAAACTGATCTTTGTTCTGAATGTTTAGTTTATTCTTCAAATAACGGGTATATGCATTATTCTCATAGGTATCTCCCTCCGGCATATTAGAATTATTTAATCCCGTCATCTTTCCCAATGTGTACTTTACCAGCTCCGGATACTTCCCAAAAGCTGTTGTCTCCGCATAATCCCAGTCTCTGACCTGTCCGGTTGTCTCCGGAGTCACCACCGGTGCCTGACCATTTGCGCATCCTCCCATAACCAGACAGGATATTAATATAAGTGCTGTCAAACGTTTCATAGACTTCCTCTTTCCGTTCTTTTATCATTTCCTGTTATATTCACCATATCACATTTATTCGTGATTTGAAAGTAACGATTCCAAACCGGGTTCGGATGACGCAAAAACTGCTGCTCCGGGCGTCATACCGAAACAGCAGCTCTGCGTTTTTTAGCTTTTTTGAGGTTTTTAATAAGAAAAAGATTTGTTTGTTACCCTTTTACGGCTCCCGTCAGACCATCGGAATAGTATCTCTGCATGCAGACATACAGGATGGCGATCGGAATAGATACACATACAGCCCCTGCTGCAAATCGTGTGTACCACTGGTAAATGTTTTCTTTTTCCAACATGTTCCATAAACCAATGGCTACTGTGTAGTACTTGGCATCTGTACCGATGATTACCTTCGCCAGTACGAAATCAATCCACGGTGCAATGAACGATGTCAGAATCGTATATACGATAATCGGTTTGGACAGCGGCAGGGTAATGCGGGTAAATACATTCCATTTCGTTGCCCCATCGATATACGCTGCTTCATCGACTCCCTTTGGAATCGTATCGAAGAATCCCTTCGCCACGTAGAACTGCAGGATTCCCGACCCTCCGGCATATACAAGTACCAGAGAGACTAATTTGAGTACACCTTCTGTCATGCCAATGCCTTTTAAGATGTAATAGATCGCGATCATCGCCATAAATCCAGGGAACATGCCGAGGATCAGTGCCACATTTAACAGAAGCTTTCTTGAACGGAAACGCAGTCTGGATGTAACGTATGCGATGGAAACGATAAAAAATGTTGCCAGAATACAGGAGAAGATCGCTACGATCAATGTATTCATAAACCATCTTGGGAAGTTAAATACTTCCGTTTCTGTAAATAATCTTGTGTAATTGTGGATCGTCAGTTTATCCGGAAAGAACGTACTTGTATAAGAACCTTTTCCCGCACGGAATGAAGTCATAATAACCCAGAGCAGTGGGAAGATCCAGATAAACGAAAGCACTGCCAGAAAAAGATGTACGATCCAGTTTACTACTCTTCTTTTCGTTTTACCATTCATTATTGGAATCCCTCCTCATTCTTTAATGCACCTGACTTCTGATATGCAATCAATGAGAATATAGCCGACAGGATAAATACCATGATCGATATAACTGCCGCATAGTTGTAATCCTTGAAGTCCATTGTCAGTTTGTATAACCAGGTAACCAGAAGATCTGTCTTACCGGCTGTTCCGTTGTTATAACTCAGAGAAGCCGGAGCTCCCTTTGTCAACAGATAGATTACGTTAAAGTTATTGATATTTCCGATAAACTGTGTAATCAGATACGGTGTTGTAACAAACAGCATATACGGTAACGTGATCTTAAAGAACTGAACCACCGCATTGGCACCGTCCACCTTCGCTGCTTCATATAATTCCTGTGGAATATTCTGCAGGATACCTGTTACCTGCAGCATGGTAAATGGAATACCAACCCAGAGGTTTACGACGATAACCGTTACTCTTGCCCATGTTACATTCGTCCAGAACGGCAGGC
>CAUCOL010000078.1 GCA_958444395.1 uncultured Lachnospiraceae bacterium | reverse complement strand
CAAGCAGCAAGCCCATCTCATGTGGAAAATGCTCTCCTTTTTTCATGTATTCATCATACCGTGTCTTAAAATCCAACAGAATTTTACCAAGCGACAGCTCCGAATATCCCTGTCCGACTAAAAAGTCTTTTACCTCTTTTCGGTTAAGACAGACCTCCAGTTCCTTTCTTCGAAACAACAGAAACGTTATCTTATCCTGATGTTGCAGCAGACGGAAAACCGATATTCCCGTATTATGCATCACAGCACGTACCAGCCCCTCTTCTGCTGCATCAACAATCAGGAGATTGGACACCTTCTTCCCCATGATCAACGGTGCGCACTGCAGTGCCAGCTGGTTTTCCAGCTTCTTCAGATCCATTTCGCAGATCATCTGAAATACTTCCTGACTCATCTAAAACACCATACCTTTCCCTGTTTTAAAAACGGATCGTAAAAGATGCGATCGTTTTGTCGTTAGTCTTTTCTAACTACAGTTAATAATAGCTAATGCATTATTCCACGTCAATATGTTTATTATTCTTATTTTCTCAATTACTATCCATAAAATCAGGAAATCGTTAAAACAAAAAGAGAGCAAATTAATTTGCTCTCTTCACACAGCGTATCTGCTGTCCGTCAATATTATAGCCACATGCCTTCAACCCTGTCTGCAGGATCTGGCTCCACCGCTGCGGTGACAGCTCGATCACTGTATCATCCTCAAGCTCGATCGCGCAGTTACAGTCCGGATGTCCCTGATTCATATGGATCATGCACTCTCCGGAAGACTGACACTGTTCATCACAGGATATTTTATACATGTTTTTCCGATTGATCGCTCCGATCTCTTCTAATGTGTTGATCATTCGATAGACCGTTGCGGAACCGATACGCGGATCCTTTTTGGACGCCTTATAATAGATCTCCTTGCAGCAGGAACAGTCGTCCTGCAGGATAATGTCCAGGATCATTTTTCTCTGTTTTTTTATCCTGCAGCCACGCTCCTTTAACTTCTGTATGATCGACTCTTTCTGCATCTGCGTCATCTGATACTGCTCGGATGTCTGTTCTGTCAATTTATCGTTTGTATGCTTGCGATTTTGTAACATATTTTCTCCATTTCTAGATATGTATTTCTGCCGGTCACTCCCACCCATTACAAAAGTCCCTGACTTTCCCCGGCAGTCTCTTACTCCATCAGCCGCAATGCTTTCCGCAGTGTGCGCAGTCTCCTCCGCACTGCAGTGATTTTCCATTTTTCTTATCACGCACCATACTGCGTATGATCAATGCAACAATACAAACCAAAATCAAACCAACAATAACCGTTCCCATACCGATCAACCAGCCTTTCTATTTTGTTCTCTATTAACGGGATGCTTTTGCTACGGCACCAATATTTACATTTAACGATTTGCTCTCTTTATATGGTCTGAATAACAGCCACAGGAATCCGATGATTAGGATAAATGCTACAACTGTACCTACGCCAAATGTACCTGTTGTGATCAGTGTACCGATCTGGTAAATGCACAGGGAAACAACATAAGCAAGACCACACTGGTATCCAATAGCAAACCAGAACCATTTTGCATTGTTCATCTCTCTCTTGATCGCACCCATCGCAGCGAAGCAAGGAGCACACAAAAGGTTAAATACTAAGAATCCATATGCAGCGATCGGCGTCATAACAGTAGCCAGGTCACCCCATACTTCTGCACCATCCTCTGCCACTTCCGCAAAACCAAATAACATACCAAAGGTTGCAACAACGTTTTCTTTTGCTACCAAACCGGTTACAGCAGCTACAGCCATTCTCCAGCCTTCACCCGCCTGTGTCCAGCCAAGTGGTGCAAAGATCCATGCAATCGCATTACCAATCTTCGCAAGAATACTTGCATTTAACTGGTCTGCTTCCAGCATGGTGAATTTACCATCCAGCCATCCAAAAGTCATCAGGAACCAGATCAGAATTGTTGACAGTGTAATGATTGTACCAGCTTTCTTGATGAAAGACCAGCCACGCTCCCACATGCTTCTTAACACATTAGATACCGTTGGCCAGTGATATGCCGGCAGCTCCATAACGAATGGTGCAGGCTCTCCTGCGAACATTTTTGTTTTCTTTAAGATGATACCGGAGCAGATAATTGCTGCGATACCTACAAAGTATGCACTGGTTGAAACCCAGCCGGAATTTCCAAAGAATGCACCTGCGATCAGGGCAATGATCGGAAGCTTCGCTCCACAAGGAACAAATGTCGTTGTCATGATCGTCATCTTACGGTCACGGTCATTCTCAATCGTACGGGATGCCATAACACCCGGTACACCACAACCGCTGCCGATCAGCATAGGAATGAAGGATTTTCCGGAAAGACCAAACTTACGGAAAATACGGTCCATGATAAAGGCAACACGCGCCATATATCCGCAGGACTCAAGGAATGCCAGGAAAATAAACAGTACCAGCATCTGAGGTACGAATCCAAGCACTGCACCTACACCGGCTACGATACCGTCTAAGATCAGTCCGCTCAGCCAGTCTGCACAGTGAAGTGCATCTAAAAGATTTCCAACCAATACCGGAACACCCGGAACGAAAATGGATTTAATACCGAATAAATGCCATCCGTCACCAAATACGCCTTCGTTTGCCCAGTCCGTTGCCCAGGTGCCTACCGTTGTTACCGATACATAATACACGATAAACATGACAGCTGCAAAGATGGGAAGTGCAGCGATACGGTTTGTTACCACCTTATCGATCTTATCAGAGATCGTCAGTTTCTGTTTTGACTGTTTTGTCACACATGCTCCGATAATAGAGGAGATGTATGTATATCTTTCATTGGTGATAATACTCTCTGTATCATCGTCAAACTTATCTTCCAGCTGTTTGATCTGTGCAGATACATCCGGTACACTCGTCATCTGCTCTGCGATCTTATCATCCTTTTCCAGCAGCTTGATCGCGAAGAATCTCTTCTGGCTCTCTGCCACTGCTGAACCGAGGCTGTCCTCTACCTGACGGATCACATTCTCTACCTCTTCGGCAAATTCATGAACCGGTGCAGCTGCTGCTTTCTTCTGTGCCAGTGCAACTGCCTTTTCGGCTGCTTTCTTAATGCCGGTTCCCTTTAATGCAGAGATCTCAACGACTTCACATCCAAGTTTCTCACTTAATTTATCGGTATTGATCGTATCGCCATTCTTTTCCAGTACGTCGATCATGTTGACAGCCATGATCACCGGAATACCCAGCTCCATAATCTGTGTTGATAAATATAAATTTCTCTCGATGTTTGTACCATCCACGATATTGATGATTGCGTCCGGTCTTTCTTTGATCAGATAATTTCTGGCTACCACTTCTTCCAGTGTATATGGTGATAAAGAATAAATACCCGGAAGATCGGCAATCGTTACATCTTTATGCCCCTTTAATTTACCCTCTTTCTTTTCCACTGTTACGCCCGGCCAGTTACCAACGAACTGGTTAGAACCTGTCAGCGCATTAAATAATGTTGTCTTACCGCAGTTTGGATTACCTGCTAATGCAATTTTAATCGACATGATTTAACCTCTTTTCTTGTTTTTTTGATTCTTTTTGCTTCATACATATAACACATGTACGTTTCGGCTTCCTTTGATTCGTTTTCACTCGCTTTAATTTGTCTATGCTTGTTAAAATTAGATTAAGCTAACCATAGTACCAAAAAAAAGAGACTGAAACATCTTAGTCTACCTGAATCATTTCTGCATCGGCTTTACGAAGAGATAACTCATAACCTCTTACTGTCACTTCAATCGGATCGCCAAGCGGTGCAACTTTTCGAACGAAAATCTCAACACCTTTTGTGATCCCCATATCCATGATTCTTCTTTTGACAGGTCCATCCCCTGTCAACTTCTGCACTTTGACAGTCTGCCCACAGGCAACATCTCGTAATGTTTTCATTTTAATCCTCATTTCTGCACACGCTTTTTTTGTGTCTTCCGGATCGTACGCCCCGGACTGCTGCTGTCATGCCTTGTGTGCCAAAGCACCGCATCTTACACCTTGACGCATTATTGCATCTATCATCATCTGCATAGACATTCTATGCAGGATGCTTCCCATATTAAACCATTATTTTATTTGCCATATCCTTGCCAATCGCTACCCGTGAATCCTTGACATTCACGATTAGATTGCCACCCATCTGGGACACAACAGTTACTATACCGCCGGTTACAAAGCCAAGATTTTCCAGAAAACGTCTTGTTTCCTCTTTTCCTCCCACTTTCTTAATCACGTTTGCCTCACCCTCATTTACCATTGTCAACGGCATCATATCTACCTCTTTTCTACAAATATAACTTTTGATTGAGTAGTATAACTTTTATTTGTTGATAGAAATTTTCGTTTTGTATTTCTGTCAGTTGTTAGTATATGCTAACGTGTATTAGTTGTCAAGAATTTTTTTCGACATTTTTTTGCTTCTGCTGCCTCTGTTTTTATATGGCTGTTTTCACTGTAGTACAGTCCACGGGCAGCCGTTCGTGCCGTGATCGCATCCTCTCGGAACATTTTGTTACATAATAGGAAATGACAATGTACCGACCTCCAATCGTTAGATTTCTAAGTCTAACTTTTGAGGGACACCTCACAAGTTTCCTATAATGCAACAAAAGACAGGCTTTCACTCTACCCTGTTCCGGTAAAGTAAAAGCCTGTCTGTGATTTTGTTCCCCGTCAGTCTGTCACACAATCCTGTCCATCCTATGAAAGTACATTTTTCATGCTGTCCAGACCGATCAACAATGTCGACGTGTTATGCAGCAGCGCAGAGGTTGTCGGCTGGATCACTCCAAAGACGCCCAATGCGATCAGTCCCGCATTGATACCGATGATACGAACATAATTCTTATGAATCTTGTGCATCAGACCGTTACTGATCGCTTTTAATGTAACCACCTGATACAGATCATCCGAGCCTACTGTAATATCTGCAATCTCCCGGGCAATCTCTGCCCCGTCACTGATCGCAATCCCGACATCGGCTGCGGACAGTGCCGGTGAATCATTAATTCCATCACCGATCATGATCACTTTGCGGCCTTTTTGCTTTTCCTTCTCGACGAATTTCGCCTTATCCTCCGGCAAAACCTCCGCATAGTATTCATCTACGCCTACCTTTTCTGCCACCTTTGCTGCCGTCCGCTCACTGTCTCCTGTCATCATAACAACCTTAGAGATCCCTGCTTTCTTTAATGAATTTACAACAGCTGCTGCCTCCGGACGAAGCGGATCCTCAATACAGATCACAGCGGCAAGTTCTCCTTCGATCGCCAGATATAGATGCGTGTATTCTAATGGAAGCCGGTCAAATATCTCCTGCTTTCCGGCAGGGATCACACACTGTTCATCTTCAAATACAAAATGATAACTGCCGATAACCGCTTTCCTGCCATTGATCTGTGTAGACACACCATGCGCTACGATGTAGTCCACCTTAGAATGCATTTCATTGTGTTCCAAATTGCGTTCCTTCGCATATTCTACAACAGCATTTGCAATGGAATGCGGAAAATGTTCTTCCATGCAGGCTGCGATCCGAAGCAGTGTATCCGGTGATTCTCCGTTAAAGGACACAACATCCACGACTGTCGGCTGCGCCTTTGTCAGCGTACCGGTCTTATCAAACACAATCGTATCCGCATCTGCCACTGCCTCCAGGAATTTACCTCCCTTAACGGTTACGTTATGCAGACTTGCTTCACGGATCGCCGATAATACAGAAAGTGGCATTGCGAGCTTCAATGCACAGGAGAAATCCACCATCAGGATGGAAAGTGTCTTTGTCACATTCCGTGTCAGAAAATAGGTGGCAGCCGTACCGGCAAATGTATAAGGAACCAGCTTATCTGCCAGATGCTCTGCCTTTCCCTCTACGGAGGATTTTAGTTTCTCTGACTCTTCGATCATCGTAACGATCTTTTCAAAACGGGTAGATCCAACGGTCTCCTTTACAGTCAGTGTCAGCTCTCCTTCTTCCACAACAGTTCCTGCATATACGTAGCTTTCCTTTGTCTTGGCAACTGCGATCGGTTCTCCAGTCAGGGATGCCTGATTTACCATAGCTTCCCCCTCTGCCACCACGCCGTCAAACGGAATAACATTTCCCATATGTACGACGACTTCGTCTCCGGCTTTTACTGCATGGGTCGGCACCAGAACCTGCTGCTGTCCCTGCTTTACCCAGACCTTATTGACGTTCAGTGACATACTGCGTGCCAGATCTTCGACGGACTTACGGTGCGTCCAATCTTCCAGAATCTCTCCGATCCCCAGAAGGAACATTACAGAACCAGCCGTATTATAGTCTCCTCGGATGACAGATACCCCGATCGCAGTGGCATCCAGTACCGGAACCTCCAGCTTTCCTTTTGCCAGAGTTGCCAGTCCCTGCCCGATATACTTTAAAGATCGCAGAATCGTGATTCCTGCCATGACCGGTGCCGGAATAAAGAGCTTTCCACCATAACGCAGAACTACTGTGTTCACCAGCTTGTCCCAGTATATCTGGTTTAATTCTCTTCCGGAATTTGCCAGAAACGCCTCTGGAACATCTGCTTTTGCATAGGCAAACTGTCTCAGCTGTTTCAGCAGTGTCTCCCTGCTGCCCAGATAGCAGATCGCCATGTCCTGATTTCTTTCATATACCTTAACAGACGTAATATAAGTAAGATTACTGAAATAATACTGTAGTATATCCGCCCGTTCAAAGGTCATTTTGTCCTGCAGCACATGAATTCGCATACGACCTTTTATCTCATGCTTTATTACAAATTTCATGTGTCTTCCTTCTTTCTGTTTTCACCTTATTCTTCTACTGTTGCTTCATCCTCTGTCTCTTCTTCTGAAGCATCCTCATAGACAGCAGCCTGTTCTTCTCTCTCTTCATTGATCTGCTGTGCCTCTGCATAAATATCCTCTGCATTCTCCTGAACGGTTGCAGCAACCTTCATAACGCACTCCTTTGCACGCAGAACAGCGGCTGTACAGTTTGCATATACCTTTTTCGCATCCTGGCTGGAAAGAACCTTGATACCTGCTGTACCAAATGCAACACCTGCTGCAAAAATACCTGTTTTCTTCGCATCGATCTTTTTTAATACATCAAACATATTACTCCTCTTTTCTGCGGTACATCTATTTTTTTATAATTTGTTCAAACGCCGCATCTGTACCGCTGACACGGTGTTTACCGCTACCTTAAGTTAGGCATTTAAAACGAAATCGGATTTTTTTTCGTATTCTTCAAATTATACCAAGGCATCTTTCAATTTTCCAGCCTTTTTTCTTTGTTGATATTTTTTATCAATTATTTTCTTTCTGTCGCTTTCCGGTAGTATAGATATTTTTTTATTGGGAATTTTCTATCAAGAAGCTGCTTGACGTTTACATTCAGTTTTATTATTATAACATCAGTTAGTTAATTCTAACCATTTTGTATTATTCAGATTATTTTTAGAAAGGTTGGTATCACAATGGATAAGATTTATGTTGTTTATTGGTCTCAGTCCGGCAATACACAGGCTATGGCAGAGGCAGTCGGTGAAGGCATCAAGGCAGCCGGAAAAGAGGCTGAAGTGGTTAACGTCGCTGCTGTTTCCGCTGATGTACTGAAGGACGCAAAGGCATTTGCACTCGGCTGCCCGGCAATGGGTGCCGAAGTACTGGAGGAAACAGAAATGGAGCCTTTCGTAACAGAAGTAGAAGGTTTTGCTGCCGGCAAGTCCATTGCCCTGTTCGGTTCTTATGGCTGGGGCGATGGTCAGTGGATGACAGACTGGACAGACCGTATGACGGCTGGCGGTG
>CAUCOL010000077.1 GCA_958444395.1 uncultured Lachnospiraceae bacterium | reverse complement strand
CTCTTGATTGCAATCCGGTATTTCATGGAAATGTGGTAAGTGTAAATCAGATGATCGGTATTATGATGGGAAGTATAGCTGTATTCGGAATTATTTATTATTTTGTTACATTGCTGCCAGATGGTGAAGGCGGACGATAACCGTTACAAGCAGGTTTATAGATAGAGAGGTAAATTTGTTTCTTGCATTGTATGTATCAGTTGGCTGGGAGCCGCCCTGCAGAGAACAGGTGGCATGTGCTTTGAAAAATACAACAGCTTCGTTTGTAGCATACGAAAGTGAAAAAGCAATCGGTATGGTAAGGCTTATTGGAGATGGCGGTATGTCATTTTACATAAAAGATTTTGCGGTCTTGCCGGAATATCAGGGGAAAGGTGCCGGACAAATGCTGCTTATGGCATTACAGAAATATTTATTAGAACATATAGAAAAAGATTGGGCAGTCAGTCTGGAACTGATCAGTACAAAAGAAGCAGTTGAATTCTATAAAAAGCACGGATTCGAGGAAAGACCATGTGAGTGGGATAGACCGGGAATGTTTAAAATGATACGAAACAGTGCAAGCTAAAGATTGAGTGGCTATGGCAGAAGCATATCCGCATTTTTTAGAGGAGATTTAAGACATGGAATTAGTAAGCAATTATATGCGTGACGATACACTGCGCCACGCTTTAAACGATTTAACAAGGAAAACATTCTGGTTTGATTTTGAAGGCTGGGTGACAGGCGGATATTTTGAGGGGGATTATATTCCATATTCATTGATTGAGGATGGCAAAATTATTTCCAATGTATCCGCAAACAGAATGACTTTTCTTCAAAATGGTGTAGAGAACAATTACATACAGATCGGAACGGTCATGACGGATGAGAAATATCGCAGACAGGGCTTGGCGAAAAAGCTGATGGATCATGTGGTAAAACAGTATAGGAATAGCTGCGATGGATTGTATCTGTTTGCAAATCTGGATGCTGTAGATTTTTATGACAAGTGTGGATTTTCCAGAGAAATAGAGTATCGCTATTCAGTGAAGGATGCGTTTTGCATGAAAAAAACGGCAGGAGAAAGGTTTATGCCGGTAAATACAGAGGATGAACAAATGAAACAGAAATACAGGGAAATGGTTCGTCGCAGTGCAGTCAATTCTTCTCTGGAGCATCGAAATAAATTTGGTTTACAGATGTTTTATACAGCGGATATGGAAAATGTATATTATTCAAAGGATATGGACTGTTTCATTGTTGCAGAAATAGAAGAAGATATCTTGCTGTTGCAGAGCATTATAAGTGAAACGCATGTGCTGCTTTCAGATGTTTTGCAGCGCATAAGAGGAAAATATCATAAATGTCTGCTGGGCTTTGCACCGACTTTGCAGGACAGGGATCTGTGCATAGCAGAAAAATATGATGGAGCCGATGATTACAGATTGTTTTATTTAGGGGAACAGCTTAAAAGTATTGAGAAGGAAAAACTTTATTTCCCGGAGCTTTCCAATGCATAAAGAATGTAATAATTCTCTTTTCATTTGTAATAACGTATGATACCATGATAGTAGGTAAATTTATGAGAAATACGGATAGTGGGAAAATATTTCTGATGCAGAAGTGCTCACAGATCCATGCAGGTAAGGAATGGAGTTTATTATGAATTACGAGATATTAAAACAAACAGATCAGGCGATTCTGGATAAGATTCAGAAGGATGAGATACGTGGTGCTGCTTTATGCGTGATCCACAAGGGAGAAGAGGTCTATCGCACCCAGTTTGGCATGGCAGATACGGAGAAGAGGATACCGATGACCAGAGATGCTATCTTTCGCTGCTACTCGATGAGTAAGCCGGTGACGTCGACTGCCGTTATGACACTGGTTGAATCAGGACGTCTTGCATTGATCGATCCGGTTTCTATGTACATTCCGGGGTTTAAGGATCAGAAGGTACTGACGAAAGAAGGACTTGTTCCGGTGAAACGGGAAGTGACGCTCCGTGATCTGATGGATATGACAGCAGGGCTTACCTATCCGGATGCCAGCTTTCCGGCAGGAAAATATATGCAGGATATGATAGATGCCTATTATGCAGATTTGGAGAATGGAAAGCCTACGAGTACATATGATCTGGCAAATAAGATCGGGCAGCAGCCGTTGGAGTTCCAGCCGGGGGAAGGATGGAGGTATTCTTTCTGTGCAGATATTCTGGGAGCTGTGATCGAGGTCGTTACAGGGATGAAATACAGTGAATATCTGAAAAAGACGATCTTTGAACCGCTTGGCATGGTTGACACCGGTTTTTATGTACCGGAAGAGAAGCAGGATCGGTTTATGCAGAATTATGAATATAAACCGGAGTCGGGAACATTAGAACCTTGTACCTGGCAGCATCTGGGACTTTCCTACATGCACCTGAAAGCACCTGCCTTTGAATCGGGCGGGGCAGGACTGGTATCGACGGTAGATGATTATTCCCATTTTGTGCAGATGCTCCTGCATGGCGGCACCTATCAGGGACACCGTATCCTCGGACGCAAGTCTCTGGAATATATGACATGCAATCACTTAAATGAACAGCAGTTAAAGTCCTATGACTGGGATGCCTTGTATGGGTATGGTTATGGCGCACTGATGCGTCAGATGGTGGACGTCCCGGCATCCGGCGGACTCGGTACAGTGGGTGAATTTGGCTGGGATGGCTGGCTTGGTTCCTATGTTGCAATGGATCCTGTCGAGGATCTGGCGATCATCTATGTGATCCAGAAGTGTGGTGGCAATGGATACCGTGATGTACAGGTGCTGCGAAATATCATTTACAGTGCACTTTAATATGGATGCGGAATATAGAAAATATATGCAGAATATTAGAAAGCCTCTGGAAATTGATTTGCAATTCCCAGAGGCTTTCTAATATTTTATGGGATAGGAAATTGCTCGCAACACGGAGCGGAGCCAACGAGAATTGCGAAGCAATTCTTGTTGGGCAAAACGCTGGTCTTGCCCTTTGGTCTGAATGTTATGATCGGTTGAAAAAGGCATAGTCATTTCGACCATTTTTCTTTACAGAATACATTGCATCATCTGCTGCAGCAATCAGCTCTGTCTGCGTTGCGGCATCCTGTGGGTAGAGTGCCACGCCAATGCTGGTATGGATGAAATGCTCCTGTTTTTCGAGAGCAATAGACTGCTTGAAAGCGTCCTGGATCTGTTTTACATACCAGGTTACCTTTTCGTGGTCGGTTGTATCAATGATGGCGGTAAACTCATCGCCACCCAGGCGGTAGACCGAAAAATAGGTGTCACAGATCCGGGAAGTTCGCATGGCAAGTTCCTTGAGCACGACATCCCCGTTATTATGTCCCAGTGTATCATTGATCTGTTTGAAATGATCGATATCATACAGAACCAATGTGAATTCTTCGTTTTTTTCGATTTTTTCCTGGACAGTTTTCATGAAAACGCTTCGATTTTTAAGACCGGTCAGATGGTCGTAGGTGGCAGCGTTCTGGAGAGAAACCTGTGCTTTTTTCAGTTCTTTATTCAGACTGCGTCTGCGGATGTTGTCGATGAGCAGAATGATCATAACACAAAGCAGCAGGATTCCGATAATGACGGAGATGCGGATCATATCGATATTCTGCTCGATAAAGGTTGCCTGGTGATTGAGTAAGGTGCAGTCTTTTGGCAGAAGATCTGTGTCGATACGGTAGTGACGTAATACATTTTCATCAAAACAGTAAGTTCGCGGCGTATCTTTCACCATCTGGAAGGAGGAGAAATCAGCACCGTCAAAATATTTCTGGATCATATTGGCAGCGATCGTCCCCATCTGTCTCTGGAATACGATCTCGCCGCCGAGAACTCCCTTCCCCAGGCCGTGTGAAACGACGGTAAAGGTAGGAATACTGGCAGCGGAGGATACAAAATTGATCCCCTGAGAACCAATATAACTGTTGCCGTCTGCATCCGTACTGCAGATGATATACAGAAGAATGCTGTCACGGGATAAAGCCGCAATGCTGTTTTTCAGCTTTTTTTGTGTTAGAGAAGAGGTGTTGATCTCATCAAATTTCAGTTCCGGATAATCAGACTGGAGTGCATAGTAATTGCTGCGTTCGCTTTCACCGGTCATGGTGTCATCCAGGATTGCAACAACACGCTGAGCCTTTGGGCAGATACGATGTGCCAGGTCAATGGTATTTCTGTAAGACAGGGATTCTGTGACACCGCAGATCAGAGGATCTTTACTGGAGGATTCTGCAAGCTCCTGATTGTTGACGCCTTCAAAAGCAATCGGAATATCCGGAAAAAATTCGTCCCGGTAGTTAGTGACGAACGAAAATGCATCGTCGTCTCCGGCGATCACAGCGTCATAGGCAGGCACTTCTTTCAGGTACTGCTTCATAGATTCATAGAACAGACGCATACTGTCAATGCTGTGCAGGTTCTTCGTGTCCATAAATTTGTAATCAAGCTGCACATCATCGTCGAGTGCTTCCTGAATGCCCTTGATCTGCTGCGGAACAGTTTCCCATGCGTAAGAGTAGGAACTGATAAAGAGGACTCGTTTTGACGTGTCAGAATCAGAGGCAGCGGCAGAAGCCGCAGAATGCAGAGGAAGGAATAAAATGAACGACAGAAACAAACAGGTAATAAAACGGGAATAAAATGTTCGTGTAGTATTTATCATAAGCAAAATCCTTTCCGGAATATGTATTGTACAGGTACAGCGAATTGCAAGAAACTGTTGCTTTGGCTTGCCTGTGTCGATCAATTACCTGATTTTTCTGTACTGGTAAATTTTATAAAGATATTTTTTTATTTCCTTTGAAATGATACATAATATATACAGTATACCTTTAAATCCATCGAATTACCAGTAGAATATTTACATTTATAAGATCAGAGCGTATACTGGCATGAAAATACGGAGGAAGAAATGGAGAAGAGAGTGGACATGAAGAAAGAGTACGGAATGGCCGGCGCAGCGATCCTGTGCTGGGGATGTGTAGCAACGGTATCAAAATTATTGATGAACCAGATGGATGCAATGTATGTGCTTGCCGTTTCATTTTTGGCGGCGACGATTTTTCTGGGGATCTATAATGCGAGAAAAGGATATTTTCAAAAATTCCGGACAATGAATGCATCTGTCTGCATGAAGATGATTCTGATCGGTTTCCTGGGAGTTTTCCTGTATAATTTCTTTCTGTTGCTGGGAACGGCACGGCTTCCGGCACAGGAGGCATTTGTGATCAATGATCTCTGGCCGGCGCTGATCATTTTATTTTCCTGCATTTTTCTGCATGAGCATCTGACCTTCGGCAAGGTAGTGGCGATCACCTTTTCCTTTATCGGCATCGTGGTGGTTACGACGAATGGAGACGTAAGCAGTCTGGCATCTGCCGATGGCAAAGGGATTACCTACTGTCTGATCGCAGCAGTCTGCTATGGATTGTATTCGACTCTGAATAAGACACAGGATTATGATAAAAACTGCAGCGTGTTTCTTTCTTATGCGGTCGGAACCGTGGTGGCATTTGTCTGCTGTCTGGTCATGGGAACTTTCCGTCTTCCAACCGGAACAGAGACGATCGGTCTGGTGATCAATGGCACGATCTGTAATGCACTTCCGTATCTGCTGTGGGCTCTGGCACTGGATCATGGAAATACAGCGATCATAGCGAATCTTGCCTATCTGACACCGTTTATCTCATTGATCTTGACGCATGTGGTTTTGCATGAGCCGGTAACGGTTTATTCTGTGCTGGGACTGCTGCTGATCCTGCTTGGCATCGGAATCCAGATCTTGACACAGACAAAGGTGCCCGGGCAGAGGGCAGCTGCTTCCGGCTGCAAGGAAGATTGGGAAAAAAGAGAGGAATCAGTAAAGCTCTGATAGCATCGCCTTGCCTGATACTCTCTGAGCAATATAAAGAGGGAACCGCACAGATACGGTTCCCCTTTTGAATTCATGTATATTTCATTAAGAAATCTGACCTTTAGTGCTCGCTCTGATATTTGAGCGCTGCGCCTACAAAGCCTTTGAATAATGGATGTGGTCTGTTTGGTCTGGATTTAAACTCCGGATGTGCCTGAGTGGCAACGAACCAAGGGTGTGATTCCAGCTCCAGCATCTCAACGATACGTCCGTCCGGTGACAGACCGGAGAACTTCATGCCGGCTTTCAGAAGGTCTTCTCTGTAATAATTATTTACTTCATAACGATGTCTGTGTCTTTCGTGGATGGTTTCCTCACCATATACTTCGTATGCTTTGGAGTTTTTATCCAGTACACATGGATAAGAACCAAGACGTAAGGTACCACCGATGTCCTCGATACCGTCCTGTTCCGGCATCAGGTGGATCACAGGATGGGTTGTCTGTGGATCCAGCTCGATACTGTGTGCGTCATTGAAACCAACAACATGTCTTGCAAATTCGACGATTGCCAGCTGCATACCCAGGCAGAGACCCAGGAATGGAACATTGTGTTCACGCGCATACTGGATCGCCAGGATCTTTCCGTCGATACCACGGTCACCAAAACCGCCCGGTACTAAGATACCGGAGACATCTCCGAGAAGTTCCTCTGCGTTATCTGCATTCAATTCTTCGGATGGAATCCATTTGATCGTAACATTGCTCTTGTGTGCAAGTCCGCCATGCTTTAAGGATTCAACAACACTGATATATGCGTCATGCAGGGAAGTATATTTACCAACCAGTGCAACAGTCACATCTTTTTCCAGATTCTTGATCGTGTCAACCATGTTCTGCCATTCGCTGATATCCGGTTCCGGACAATCTAACTGCAGGCATTCACAGACAACATCTGCCAGATGCTCTTTCTCCATTGCCAGTGGTGCCTCATACAGAGTCTCAACGTCGAGATTCTGTAAAACATGCTTTGTAGGAACGTTACAGAACAGCGCGATCTTATCTTTCAGTCCTTCCTCCAGTGGATGCTCTGTACGGCAGACGATCACATCCGGCTGGATACCCATTCCCTGCAGTTCCTTAACGCTTGCCTGCGTAGGCTTTGTCTTCATCTCACCGGATGCATGCAGATATGGGATCAGGGTAACGTGGATTAGGATTGCATTCTCATGTCCGATATCATGCTGGAACTGACGAATTGACTCCAAGAAAGGCTGGCTTTCGATGTCTCCGACGGTACCACCGACCTCGATGATCGCAATCTGTGTGTCCTTGCAGCCGTCATTGCGGTAGAAACGGCTCTTGATCTCGTTTGTGATATGTGGGATAACCTGTACGGTACCACCGCCGTAATCACCGCGACGTTCTTTATTTAATACAGACCAGTATACTTTACCGGTAGTTACGTTTGACTGCTTGGTCAGACTTTCATCAATGAATCGCTCATAATGACCCAGATCCAGGTCTGTCTCAGCTCCATCATCTGTAACAAACACCTCACCATGCTGCACCGGATTCATAGTACCCGGATCAATATTGATGTATGGGTCGAACTTCTGCATGGTAACGCTGTAGCCGCGCATTTTAAGCAGACGTCCCAGAGATGCGGCTGTGATTCCCTTTCCCAGACCGGAAACAACACCACCTGTAACGAATACATACTTGACTGCCATTTTTAATATATCCTCCTTGTGTAAATAACATAACATTTTTCGTGTCTTTTTGTTCCAATATTTTTTTATTATACCCTAAAAAGGGGGATAAGTTCAATCTATTTTTGAAAAAATACATCATAAATACGAAAATACACTTTCTTCACAGAAAATTCAGAGATTGTTTATGTTCTATTATATTGATTTCTAGGGGTGCAGGCGATATAATTGTGTTCATGACTTAAATTGAGAAAAGAGCGTGCTGCAG
>CAUCOL010000076.1 GCA_958444395.1 uncultured Lachnospiraceae bacterium | reverse complement strand
GGTTGGTCCAGTTTCCGCCCCACTGGAAGCCGGCTCTGGTGAAGAGGCGGTAGCATGGATCTTTTTTGGTGATCATGTGGTGTTTTGGTTTGCGGGTCAGGTATTTGGCGGATTGGGTGACAGGGCAATTCCAGCGACCGTTTTTGTAAGAGGCATATGGATTTTCGCGTGTATTGATGTCGATCGCAAGTCCGTATGCGTGATTGGACAGACGGCTGCCACCGGTCATGGTGCGGTAAAAGAAGCCGGAGGTATTGCCGGCACGGCAGGATGCGGTATCCGTCCGTTCCGGATGATTTTTTACCCAGTACTTTTCGACCAGATACATGGAACGGATCTCATATTCCTTTTGGAATAAATGATAAAAGATCTGTTTTGTTCTGGCTGCGATCCGTTGATTGACCAGAAGTTCTCCTACCTGGATCTGATGTTTGTAATTATAGTGTAAGACCTTGATATAGCGAAGATCTTTGTAACTGATATTCTTGTTTGGAACATAGGATTTTCCCAGGATACGCTGATAGACGGCATCTTTCTTATGAATCCTGCAGACGACAAAATACCGGCTGCTTTTCGTATGGTCGATCTGTGTATTCTGTAGAATGGTTCCTGCATCCAGCTGTAAGAATGCACGCCGGGATAAAGTGGAACCGGCAGAGAAAGCTGTCGCTGCCGATGGCGTGACAGTCACAGCCGGCGTGATACCTTTGAAGCCGGAAAAAGGGCAGATTCCGTCGCAGCCTTTTGCAGCTGCGCGGATCCCGCCCTCTGAAAGCATCAGCAGTAATACAAGGATCGCAGTGATCTTACAGATCTTCTTCCCCCAATAACTCATCATTGTAATACTCCTCTGATAAAAGTTCTAAGTAACCAGGGTCTTCCTCTGGAAATCCCTTGATCAGTGCGGCACGGATATGTGCCATCATCAGCAGATCATTTTCCTCTTCCGAAACACTGGCATCTTTCCAATGCGCTAAGGTATCTGTTGTAACATTAGCAAGTAGCCATGCTTTGATCTGCTCTGTTTTCTCCTGCTCTAAAGGAATCTGTGCTTTTACCTTTCCGGATTTGATGACAGATGAGATACCGAGGATCAGGAAAGCGGCAAACATGATACAGATTGCAATAAATACGTACAGATTATAATCAATCGGCAATACATTAGTCTTGCAGAGGATCAGATAGACAAATCCCAAGACACCGAACAGGATAAATGTAATACCAGAAAATTTCAGATCTTTATATTCATCCTCTTTTTTGACATATTCTTTGGAATTACTGCGAAGCAGGTCTTCCGGATGGTCATCGACCGCTTCATCCGTAACAATATTTTCGGCTTCCTGATAGGTCTTGTCTGTTTCATCCAACAGATCTATCTTTCGATCCGCTGCGGATGCTGTCTCCTCCTGACCGGTATCGTCGTCGTCCTCTGCATCCCAGTCATATTCTTCTAATTCAGAAGAAGTCTCATCCTCCTCTTCGTCCGGCACATCCTCTGCAGGAACAGACGTCTCTTCGACCGGTTTCTGTGCGGAAGCGGTCTGCGGATCAGCTGTTTGTTCTGCCGACGGTACAGTCTGGTCACAAGCCTCTTCGTCTTCTTCCATAGCCAGCATAAATCCCTCGAATAATTTTTCGGCTTTTTTCTCAGCGGCAGTCGGAACAGTCAGATCAAATACTTCCGTCTCTTTATTATACTGCATCTTTGCGCCCGGTATCTCAGACTGCAGGTATTCTACCAGTTTCTTTGCCATTGTTTCATCTTTTAATGAGCAGAGATCCACGATATCAAAATCCTCTTCGCTGCCCTCTACCAATGGCGTGCCACAGTCTGCACAGACAGTAATTCCTTCTCTATATTCGGTTCTACATTTTGGACACCACATTGTTTTATTTCCTCCTAAGCATATATATCTTAAATTATGGTATCATAATGACCGGAAAAACTCAATAGAAGTCACAGAATCTACATTTTTTTCGTATAGAGCCTTCTCTGCGTGGTGATCGCATCCCTGCGGAGCGTTTTTTATATTATAGGAAACAAGTTTCCTATAATGCGAAAAAATCCCCGGAATGAATCTATGATCCACTCCGAGGATACAAAAGTTTTTGTCATTAAATTATTTAACGATCTCTTTAACCTTTGCTGCTTTACCAATACGATCACGAAGATAGAATAATTTCGCACGTCTTGCTTTACCTTTACGTACAACTTCGATCTTGTCGATGATTGGGGAATGTAATGGCCAAGTCTTCTCAACACCAACACCGTTAGAGAACTTTCTAACTGTAAATGTTTCTCTTGCTCCACCATTCTGTCTCTTGATAACAGTTCCCTCGTATACCTGGATACGCTCTCTGTTACCCTCGATAACCTTTGCAAATACGCGCACGGTATCACCTGTGCTGAAATCTGCTACTTCTTTTAACTGTGCTTCTTCGATAGATTTGATAATATCGTTCATGATGTGACCTCCTTATTATTTTGACATTCTTAATACTTATGTGCTTTTGGCAACCGTAACAGAGGAATATCTCTACTCACAACCATAATATCATATCATATCTGTCTTTTTAAAGCAAGTCCTTTTCCAAAAAAAACTTTCCAACAGGCTATTACATGGTAGGCTGGAGAGTTTCTTATAACTGGAAAAGCTCCAGAAGTTCTTCTTTTGTCAGCTGATTGACAAAGACCTCTCCGGTATCGATGACGTTATCGGAAAGCTGCTTTTTGCGTTTCTGAAGGGCATCGATCTTCTCTTCGATGGAATCCTTCATGATCAGCTTGATGACCTGTACCTTCTTTTTCTGACCGATACGGTAAGCACGGTCGGTTGCCTGCTCTTCGACGGCAGGATTCCACCACGGATCGAAATGGATCACGGTATCTGCGCCGGTCAGGTTCAGACCGGTACCGCCTGCTTTTAGGGAGATCAGAAAGACTTTCACCCTGCCCTGGTTAAATTCTTTGACGTATTGTTTCCGCTCTGCCGGTTTGGTTGCACCGGACAGATAAAAGTATCCGATATCTTCCTGATCCAGTGCCTCAGCGATCAGATTCAGCATGGACGTAAACTGGGAGAATATGATCACACTGTGGCCGCCTGCGAGGATATCCGGGAGCTGTTCCATCAACAGATCCATCTTGCCGCTGCCACCGTGGTAGTTTTCGATAAATGTGGCCGGATGACAGCAGATCTGCCGCAGACGGGTCAGAGCGGCAAGCACCTGCATCCGTTCCTGACCGGAATTGATACTGTCGTGCTCTTTGATCTCTGTCTGAATGCGGGACAGATAGGACAGATAGATCTTCTGCTGCTTGGATGTCATTTCTGCCATACGTTTTGTTTCAATCTTATCCGGCAGATCCTTTAAGACCTCCTTTTTCATACGGCGCAGAACGAAAGGAAGGATCCGCTGCTTCAACTCTTTCATGCAGTCTTCATTCTGTTCCTTTAAGATCGGTTTTTCATACATATCCGAGAATTTGGCATATTTCGGGAAAAAGCCCGGCATGATAAAATCAAAGATAGACCATAATTCGGACAAAGTATTTTCAATCGGCGTACCGGTCAGGGCAAAGCGATGACGGGCATGGACGCTTTTTACTGCTTTGGCACCCAGCGAGGAAGGGTTTTTGATAAACTGTGCTTCATCAATAAACATATGATCGTAGGTGCGTTCAAGATAACTTTTGGTGTCTTTACGGATCAGCGGATAGGTTGTGATCCAGACATCATAGTCTTCCTCCGGAGCCTGGATCAGAGCCTGTCTTTCCTGTGGTGTCCCCTGGATAATACAGGTACGCAGATCCGGCGCAAATTTTTCAAACTCCTCCTGCCAGTTATATGCCAGAGAGGTCGGACACACGATCAGCGTTTTTTCACCCGGATGTGCGCAGATATACACGATAGACTGCAGGGTTTTACCAAGTCCCATATCATCTGCCAGAATCCCGCCCATATCATAATGTGCCAGGGTACTCAGCCATTGAAAACCGACCTGCTGATAAGGTCGTAAGGATGCATGTACCATTTCCGGGACATCACACGATACAGTCTCCGGATGCCGCATATCATATAACAGCTTCTGATAGCTTTCCTCTTTATTGATATGACTGGTATGCGGCAGGATGTTTTCAAGATAAAAGGCGGCACTTTTGTGAAAGGTGACCACACCGTCTTTATCGGACTGCCCATTTTCCAGCATCCAGCGTATATTTTGCAGCTTGTCCGATTCTTTGGACAGGTCGATAAAGGCACCCGTCTTTAAGCGGTAGTACCGGCGTTTTAAACGGATTGCCTTAAAGAAGTCTTCCAGTTCTTCTTTTGGTACCTGCGAATAGCCCAGATCAAGCTCCAGCAGATTAATATCAGTATTGATGCGGATATTGGCGGACATCGTACCGATCTTTTTGACGTTGAGTGTCTTATATTCCTTAGAATAAAAAACGTCGAAATGTTCTGTCAGAAGACGTACCTTATCGGTCATCAATTCAAAAATGTCTTCTTCATTTTTCAGAAGAAAGTTCTCCTCATAGACATTAAAACGCAGATCATACAGAAGTTTTGTCAGGTTTTCCTCTTCCTCTCGGTCACGCACCAAGATCACATTTTCATGCCATTGCTCTTCTGCCAGCGGATTGATCGCATATTTTCCATAGGTAAATTCAATCTTGGCACTGATCCAGAACTTTTTACGGGAATGATTGATATCTAGATACAGTTTCGGTACCAGCGGTTCTACTACATAGCTTTCCCGCAGTTTCTGCGGCACTTCCACATGCATGGATTTCTTGATGACGGGAAGTACCTTTTCGATAAAGTTTCGTTTATTTTCCCCACGAAAATCCAGAAAATTTTTCTGGGAGGTAAAGATACTGGAGTAAAAAGGCAGCAGATTGCCAATGTATTCCCGGGTCGGCAGATAGATCGTATCGTGATAAAACAGGATCGTTCCATCCTGTGTCAGTGCGTGCATCGTATGCTCTCCACCGTTTTTCAGATGCAGGCTGTCCTGTTCCATCTGCAGATCCAGTGTAATATCCGGATTGCCGGAGACGATCTGCACGCGTCCGAGGTTTTTACCAAACAGTGTCAGCTGGCAGTCCAGTCCCGGTGCCAGCTGGAGCAGCTTTAACAGCATGTTTTTGGATAATACAAGCTCCTGGCGGTTAAAAAGATTAGAATAGTAGGTCTTTCCCAGGGTCTCCTGGATCTCATAGATCTCGGTCAGATAATCCATGACCTGTGCAGAGGTTTCATCAAAGGCACATTCTCCGGCAACATAATGAAACTGTTTTCCCAGCTGGATATCATTTTCCTGATAATAGTCTTCAATAAATTTGCGTGTATTGGCGACTTTATACATTTTCTCGGCACCGGCAGTAAAGCTCACAAATGCCTTGCTGTTCTGATTCTTCAACAGAGAGGGAATCGTGATCATCAGCCCCAGATGGTAATACTGCGGAGTCAGACGGCGGTATTCCCGTTTGCGGAAGTATTCGATGATCTGATAGGCTGTTTTATCTTCGGAGTCCAGTGACTGGCTGGCATTTTCTCTCTGCTGGTAATCGGAAATAAATAGCAGCGCAGCGACCACATGCTTACATGCGCCGTTTTGTTTTACATGGGAAGGACAGTTACAGGTATAGCAGATCTCTGCGTCCTGTCCGCCCTGGATCGTCACGATATACTGATTGCCGCCACGGACAACGGCACGATACTGATGGCTGTTCTCGTTCCAGGTAACGTTTGAAACGGCATGTGCTGCATAATATCGCATGCCGCGATAATAAATAGTTTCAGAGGATGCCAGTCGTCTGATGGCTTCTCTTGTGATCTTTTGCATTCCGTTTTCCATATCCGCCCTCCGGATTCTATACGATGTGATGTGATACTATAATAAATGGAGCTTGTCTGCCAGTACAGACATTTTTCTTCCAAATGGAAATTCATATAATTCTTCTCTCGTCAGACATTTCATCTTCAAAACAAGAAGGAAATAGACGATCACCGCTGCTGCCAGTGCCGGCAGCAGAGAAATAGCAAAACTCTTTGTGATAAAATGAACACCTGCATAAACGATATATGTGATCGCTCCCATGATCACGGAAGCCAGGAATGGGATGCAGAAGCATTTTGTCACTTCCTGCGCAAAGCCCAGATACTTATGCACAGATCGTCCGTTCAGATAGCAGACGAGCAGAGGATATGTTACATTTCCGACAACCAGGGCATATACACCCAGGTCGGTAAAGGACATCAGTATCCAGACCAGCAGAATATGCACGATCAGGGAGATTAGGGAATGCAGTACCGGCAGGCGCATCTGATCGATACTCTGCAGTACACCGCTGGTTACCGTTGACAATGCATAGAAAATAATACAGCTGGAACCGAGAATCATCATCATGCTTCCCATCTGATAATTCGTCGTCGGGAATAAGGTACGGATGATCGGTTCTGCCAGTACCGCCATGCCCACAGCGGATGGAAAGGCAATGATCATATTAAACTTCACTGCCATATTTACCTTGCTGTGGATCTGTTCGGTCTCCTTTCCGACAAAAGAAGCGACCAGACTCGGAATCATCGAAGAAGCGATCGCAGTGGATACAGCGATCGGTACACTGACCAGCAGACGATATTTTGTGCTGTAAATTCCCTGCCAGCTGCTGATCTGTTCTCCGGAAAAGCCCTTGCCTTTCAGGATCGCATTGATCATGGAAACATCAATAATACCGCTGAGCTGATATACCGTCTGGCTTAAAATGATCGGAATCGCTGTCATCAGGATCAGCTTATAGGTCTGTGACAGCGGATCTTTCCTGGAAGCATGATCACGCCGCTGCTGTTTCTTCATAACCGGACGGTACATCATATAGATCAATATCAGAAGGATCAGTGCGCTGACTGCGCCCAGACAGGTACCAAGCGTACCACCGGCAGCACCCCAGGCTGATAATTTGGGAGATGCACTGTGTGCCCGCATCAGAAAATAAGCAGCCGATACACTGACAAAGGCATTGACGATCTGCTCGATGATCTGTGAGATTGCCGTTGGAAGCATCGTCTTACGTCCCTGGAACAGTCCTCGAAGCGTTCCCATAACAGCTACTATGAATATCGTAGGAGCAAGAACACGAAGAGGAATTGCAATCCCCTCAAAACTTTCAAAGAAATTCTTCTCGAGCCAGTCTGCTCCGAAAAATACAAATAAAGACGCAATACCGCCAGTGCAGATGGAAAAGATCATCGAACAGCGGAAGATCTGGTAGGCTTCCCGGTAACGGCGGTTGACGCATTTTGCAGATACCATCTTGGATACCGCCATCGGCATGCCATAGGATGATATAATCAGCAGAATATTATATATCTCAAATGCAGCCGAATAGATTCCATTTCCTTCATCACCGATGATATTGACCATCGGAATACGATAGACCAGTCCGATCATACGAACCAGGATCGAAGCAACTGCAAGAATGCTGCCCTGCTTTAAAAAGCCGCCGGCGGCACTTTTTGTTTTTGTTTCGGTTTCCATAAAATGTGTCTCCTTTTATTTTCTTTGGCACAAATGGATCCATAATGGATCGAATGTATTATTGACAGGCTTCATCGCGCGTGATACCAAGTGTCTGCAGGATCTGCTCCTGCTTGCGCTCCATTTCCAGACGCTCCTGATCCTCCATGTGGTCATAGCCAAACAGATGAAGCATGCTGTGTGCCGTCAGAAAGCACATTTCCCGCTTTAAGGAGTGACCATATTCTTTTGCCTGCTCTCGGGCACGTTCTACGGAAATCACGATATCTCCCAGCAGAAGTTCTGTTCCCACACATACGATTTCTGCAACCATG
>CAUCOL010000075.1 GCA_958444395.1 uncultured Lachnospiraceae bacterium | reverse complement strand
CTCCTGTTGCAATTGGAATAATCTCCATGTTCTCTTCCATATCCGTCACCAGTACCGGAGTGACCAGTGATGGCACCTTATCACGAATCGCATCGACATCAATGTGCATCAGAGGATCGCCAACTTTTACCGAATCGCCTGTCTGCACTAAGACTTCAAATCCTTCCCCATCCAGTTCCACGGTATCGATTCCAAAATGCAGCAGCATTTCTGTGCCATCCTCAAGCGTCAGTCCAATCGCGTGCTTGGATGGAAAGACAAAGGAAACCTGTGCATCGACCGGAGAGACTACACTGCCATCGGCAGGATCTATCCCCATGCCGTCTCCCATCATCTTTGCCGCAAAGCCTTCATCCGGCACTTTCTCGATCGGCAGTGCTGTTCCATTGATCGGACTGTACACGGTAATCTCTTTTTGAATTGTTCTTTCTGTCTCATCGACTTTTTTCACGTCTTCCGTCTTTTTTGCGGCATCGACTGTATTCGTTTCCTTCTTCTGCTCCTCCCCGTCATAAAATGTATTTGCGATCGTATCCAGATACTCCTCCAGATCTGCTTTAATGATATTAACCTTCGGACCGTAAATAACCTGTATACCGGTTCCTTTCCTGACTACGCCGTGGGCTCCTGTGCCTTTCAGCATTTCCTCATTGACACGCCCTGCCTCTTTTACATTCACACGCAGTCTTGTCGCACAACAGTCTACATTGACAATGTTAGCCTTGCCTCCCAGTCCATTTGTGATCACCTCGGACAGATTTGCTTTTTCTCTTTCTTTCTTTGCATTATAATCTGCTTTTGTATAAAGTTTTGTCTCTTCGTCATCTGCCTCCCTTCCCGGTGTTTTCAGGTTCAGCTTACTGATCAGGAAAGAGAAAATCACATAATATACCAGGAAATAGATGATTCCCACCGGAATGATCCATAACCAGTTGGTCTTACTGTTTCCCTGCAGGATACCAAACATAAACAAATCGATAAATCCACCGGAAAAGGTCAGGCCTACCGTAATATTTAAGATATGCGCGATTGCATAGGCAAGTCCGGCTAATATGGCATTTATACCAAATAATAACGGCGCAACGAACAGAAAAGAAAACTCGATCGGTTCTGTAATACCTGTCAGCATAGAGGTTAATGCAGAAGAAAATAACAGACCCTTTACTTCTTTCTTCTTCTCCGGACGTGCTGTCTTATACATCGCATAGGCTGCTCCCGGCAGACCAAAGATATATACGATAAACTCACCGGTAAAGAAACGGGTTGCCGATACCGCAAAATGCTTTGTCGTCGGATCAGCCAGCTGTGCAAAGAAAATATTCTGTGCACCTGACACCGTCTGCCCTGCCACATTCATCGTACCGCCAACGGCTGTCTGCCAGAATGGCATATAAAATACATGATGCAGACCAAATGGGATCAGCAGACGCTTGATCAGACCATATGCAAAGGTTCCGACATAACCGGACGATGCCACAGCGGTTCCCAGGGCATAGATACCATTCTGTACCGGCTGCCAGATATAAAACATCAGGATACCGACAAACAGATACACGACCGTACTGATGATCGGAACGAAACGGTTGCCGCCAAAGAAGGACAATGCCTGTGGCAGCACAATCTTATAAAAGCGGTTATGCAGTGCCGCCACACCCAGTCCAACGATCACGCCACCAAATGCGCCCATCTGCAGTGTGGTGATACCAAGCACATCTCCTGTCATGCCGGCTTTCAGCACTTCGGCACCACCGTTTAACGTAATCATTGCATTGATCGAAGAATGCATGACCAGAAATGCGATTCCGGCGGAAAGTGCCGCTACTTCTTTATCCTTCTTTGCCATACCGATGGCAACACCGATGGCGAAGAGCAATGGCAGGTTATCAAAGATAACACTTCCACACCGGTTCATAACCGTTAAAATCGCATACAGGATCGTCCCCGGTCCCATAATCTTTGTTAATCCATATGTTTCTAATGTCATTGCATTTGTAAAAGAACTGCCCAGTCCCAGAAGTATTCCTGCTACCGGAAGTACGGCGATCGGAAGCATAAAGGATCTTCCCACACGCTGTAATACGCCAAATGCTTTTTCTTTCCAATTACCCATGTTTTGTCCCTCCATTTTTCTTATTATAGTTTTTGACAATTTTTCCCGGATTATTCCACCCCGCTGTCCTGCGTAACAACTCCTTGCGCATCAGGAGTCTGGCACACTTTGTGTGTCACCGCACAATTGCATATGCAATCGTCTTTGCATAACGGTCACTTCCTTTCGGAATGTTTTTTTTACTTTCCCGGAAACGACAGATTTCCATAAAGGAACAAAGAGTCGCTTGCGACTCTTTCGCGCTTGAGCGGAATGCGTAGCATTTATTTCTTTTCCGCGAAATGCGCATCCTCACGGAGTGTTTTTTATGTTATAGGAAACTTGTCGTTTCCTATAACATAAAAAACAGGCATCAACACAAAACGAATCATTCAATTCGTTATTATGTTAATGCCTGCCGTACAGTTACACACATATTTTATGTATACAGATTACACAATAAAATCATATTTGTCAATACTTTTTTAACACTTTTTATTATTTTTAAAACAATATATGATATTCTTTCTCCTTCTTTACAGCAAATTCCACAATACCATTCTTCTCATTCCATAATATATTATCGGCTTTTGCCATAACTTCTTCTGAACCATCCTGTCCATTTATCTTTGAGCTTTGATCCACCGCCAGAATCTGCTGCGGAGCTTCCGTCCGGATCCGGCATACCTTATCATGCATCGTCCGAAGCACCAGTCCGGTAACTTTCGCCTGCTCCCAGGTCAGATCCAGTTCGAACCCGCCTCGAGCACACAGTCCGGTAAAGGAACCCTTCTGCCATGCTGCCGGCAGGGCAGGAAGCAGCTGGATATATCCCATATGACTCTGCAGCAGCAGCTCCGATACCGCTGCCACCGCACCCAGATTTCCATCAATCTGAAATGGTGGATGTACATCCCACAGATTTGGATGCGTCCGGTCTGCCAGCAGATTATTAAAGAGCACATATGCGCGATCTCCCTCGCCGAGACGGGACCACAGACACATCTTCATAACCATGCCCCAGCCGGTTCCATCATCTCCACGGTCATTCAGAGACTTCTTTGCCGCTTCCATCAGCTCTTTTGTATTATAATTGATCGTATCTGCCGGATACAGTCCCAGCAAATGAGAAGTGTGACGATGGTGTTTTTCGACCTCACTTGTGTCAAAGTCCTCCTCATCCTCTTCATACCATTCCTGCAGCATGCCTGTTTTCTGACTGATCTGATAAGGCTTCATCTTTTCTGCTGCTCTGGCAGCCTCCCCCGACAGCTGCGCATCGCATCCCAATATTCCTGCTGCCTTTACAAAGACCTGCAGCAGTGCCTGTATCAGAGACTGTTCATAGGTATTTCCAATCGTCACCGGTCCATGCTCCGGTGAATACGTTGGGGATGAAACATATCTTTCCTGTTCCTCATCATAGCGTAGCTCCTGCAGATAGAAACGGGCACTTTCCCGCAGGATCGGGTAGATCTTTGCCTTCAGGTATTCTGTATCTTCTGTATAAAGATAGTATTCCCACAGATTTAAGTCCAGCCATGCCGCCGCTGCCGAACACCAACCCCAGGTAAACACATATCCCGGACACGTCCAGCCAAATGGTGTACTCTGCGTATGCGCCGCCCATCCATTTTCCGGATGCGCCTCATCGGATACGATACCGTAATAATCGGCTGCCGTCACTCTGCCCGGTTCGCGCAGACTGTCTACGTAGTCTACCAGTGAAGTCGCTGTTTCCCTCAGATTCGCAACCATCGCCGGCCAGTAGTTCATCTGCAGATTTACGTTGATATGATAATCACAGCACCACGGCGGTGTATTGCTTTCATTCCAGACCCCCTGCAGATTGGCAGGCAGCGAACCGTCCCGGGAGGATGCGATCAGCAGATAGCGTCCATACTGATAATATAATACCTCCAGATAATGATCTGCCGCATCGTATGGCAGATGCTCCTTTGTCTTTCGCCGGTATTCCCGCAATAACTGATCTGTAAAGACCTCCACCGGCTTCTCCTCCAGATGCAGCGTAACACGTTGAAATAATTCCTGATAATCACGGATATGTGACTGCCTGATTGCTGTATATCCCTTTGCCTTCGCCGCTTCCAGACATTCACGCACCAGATCTGCCGGATCGATTCCACTGCGGTAAGCCGGATATACGTTTGCATAATCTGTTGCTGCCGCAAAATACACAATAACCTGTGTCGCATGACGCACCTGCAGACTCTGACCATCGGCTGTTATCTCGCCTTCTCCATCAGCCAGTTCAAAAAGGAACCGTTCCTGATAACGCAGTCCATTATCCTGTAACGCTCCCGTACAGGACAGACTGTCAGCATCTGTTGTAACTGTGCCACCCTCCGGATAACCATCCAGAGAAGCCGTGAAGGACAGGGCTCCTTTCTGATCAGCACAAAGCCGCATAGCTACTACATGATCGGGGTAGCTTGCCAGATATTCCCTGGTATACTGCACACCTTCCTGCGAAAACACAACACCGGAAACCGCCTCGTTCAGATCCAGATACCGCTGATACGATGACGTCTTCTCCTCACAGACTCCATCAAAGGTAAGAAACAGACTTCCCAACGTCTGATAGGCTCCGTATCCGTCTGTCTCACCGGTCAACTTCTCCAGCAGTCCGTCAACCGTCTTATGATCTTTTTCCTGTAATGCCTTCTGAACCTGCCGAAGATAGGTCACAGAACCAGATACATTTCCGCCCTTATAACCGGGACGGCTTGGTGATGGTCCGCCGATCCATAACGATTTCTCATTTAAAATAATCTGCTCCTGCCTGATTCCACCCATGATACTGGCGCCCAGGTCGCTATTACCGATCGGCAGTACGTTTTCCTCCCAGACCTTTGCCGGCTGGTCATATCTCAAACATAAATTTTCCTGCATACTTCCCCCTTATTGCCTGCTCTATTCTTTGTATCGTATTTTTCTGCTGTAACATATTCTGTATCCACTGACAAGATTGTAAACTAATCTTGTCGATCATTTATTATTTTCCGGATCATCCCAGAAATTCTTAATAAACGTTTTGCGATGGATTGGGCAGGGACCATGTTCCCTGATCGCGGCAATATGTGCCTGCGACCCATACCCTTTATGTCCCGCAAAACCATATTCCGGAAACAAGGCATCGTACTCACACATGATCCGATCCCTGGTTACCTTCGCCAGAATGCTGGCTGCTGCAATGGAGACACTTTTTGCATCACCCTTTACGATCCCGACCTGCTTCATCGGCATCTTTGGGATCGTTACCGCATCGACCAGCAGCAGATCCGGGGTAATGTCCATCTGTTCCACTGCCTGATGCATTGCTTCATACGTTGCCTGCAATATATTGATCTCATCGATCCGCTCCGGTGAGACGATTCCGACACCATAGGCAATCGCTTTCTCACGGATCTCATCGTATAGCTGATCCCGCCTTGATGCACTGACCTGCTTGGAATCATTCAGATACAGGATCGTGCAGTCCTTCGGCAGAATAACGGCAGCAGCCACCACCGGTCCCGCCAGCGGACCTCTCCCGGCTTCATCGATCCCACAAATATAGGAATAGGACTGATATTTATATTCAAACTGTTTCATTTTCTCCAGACGAAGCAGCTCTAATTCTCTTTTCTCGACTTCCCGCCGATGTTTTGCCAGGAGGTTCTGCACACCCTTTCTCGGGTCTGCCAGATACCGCTGTTCCAGTACTGCGTATTCTTCGGGTGCAGCCTGTTCAAGCTCCTGTCGGATCTGTGCGATTGATTTATCCGCCATGCACTTACGCCCTTTCTTTTGTATTTATCGCTGCAGACTACCAAAATGATTTAATGGCCAGGTACAGATCCACGCTTCTCCAACGATATCATTTTTATTTACCAGCCCTACATATGAATTACGGCTGTCTGTACTCATATTCCGGTTATCACCCATAACAAAATATTGATCCTTTCCCAGGGTCAACGGTTCCTGGGCGATACCTGGTTCCAGGATATCCGATAACGCATATTTGTCATCCTGGAGTGGTGATCCATTGATATAGATACTGCCATCGATAATCTGCACCGTCTCTCCCGGCAGACCGATCACACGTTTGATGTAATATGTATTCTTCTCATCGGTTCCATTATTCGTCACCGGAAAAACAACGACATCATACCGGCTCGGATCTTTAAAATAATACGTCAGCTTCTGAATAATGATCGTATCGCCATCCGACAATGTCGGCTCCATTGATTCTCCCTCGACAGTCGTCTGGTGCGCTACATAGGAGGTCACAAAAGACGCAAGAAAATAAGCAATTCCGATACAAAATGCTAAGATCAGGATATTCGTCACCAGTCTTGAAGCTGCCGGTGCCTGTGCCGCAGCTGCCTCCTTTACTTCCCTGAAACGTTCCTCGATCACATGCTCTTTCTCTGTCTCTGCCGCATCAGCCGGTGCCTTCGCGATGCTGGCTGCATCCATCACTTCCTCACTGTCTGCCGGCTCTTGATCTGCATTGTTGCCAAAGGACCATTTCGGCAATGCCAAAGCTGCCTGCCTTGCCTTTTGCAGGATACCGTTTTCTTCTGCCGGCTCCTGTGCTGCAGCTGCCTGCTTTGTTTCTTTGGCTTTCTGTTTTTCCTCCTGCAGCAGACGGTTCTCCTCCATCGCTGCATTTACATCTTCCAGCGACGGAGATTCCGGCTTTAATTTATCAATGATCTTATGGAAAAAGCCTTTTATACTGTCCAGATCCAGCTTGATCGTAATCTCATACGTATGCTTTCCACCAGCCTGCGTATGTTCTTCCACTGCGGTATATTCTGCATCCGCTGCCTGTGTCGCTGCAACGTTTCTGTCCGCCTGTTCCGTGGCATTTTCCGTAGCAACGTTCTCTACCGCCTCTTTTGCTTTTCGCATCGCACGCAGCTTCTCAATCGCTTCATCCGCCACGGAATTTTCTTTTGGCACAGATTGTGTTTTCTTTACCGTGACCGCTGCGTCTGCAGACAACTGTGCCATCTGTCCCTGTTTCGGTACAGTATTCTCCACGACACTCTGCGTTGGCACAGACCGGTGCTGCACTGTCCCGGGAACTTCTCTCTGTGGCTGTACCTGTGGTTGTACCACTTTTGGGACAGCACTCTGTGGATTCTGTGTCGGAGATGTTTCCGGCTGTGGCTGCGCTTTCGGAACTGACGCAGCCTTCTGTATCACCGCTGGCTGTACCTCCGGAACTGACGTAGCCTTCTGTGTCACCGCTGGCTGTACCTCTGGAGTCGATGAAACCTTCGGCGTCATCACTGGATGTGACTGTTCTTCCGGAGCTTTCGAAACCTTCGGCGTCACCGCCGGTTGTGGCTGTTCCTGTACCACTTTTTGGTCACCTTGTTCTGCCGTTCTGGCACCATTTACGATCTCCTGGGCACTTTTCACCGGATTTTCATCAAAAAATGCTTTCAATTCTTTACAAAATGCGAGACTGTCTTCTATCTGATTCTCGTCATACATACCTTGTTTCCCCCTAAATAGTTACATCTGGATGCTCCAGACTGATCCTGCCAAGTTTTCCTGCCCGGAAATCATCAACGAGACATTTAGCCGCCTTATCCAGATCAAACTCCCCGCCGGCTTTCAGACATCCTCTGCGTTCCGCAATCTGCTGCAGTAACACGACATCTTCTTCCGATCCTTCGATCTGATATGTCTTAGGAATTGCCTGTGCATAATTTTCCTGCAGATAACGGATCAGCAGCAGACTTAACTCATAAATATTATATAATTCGTCCTTAATAGAGCCTATATATGCCAGCCGAAGTCCCACATTCTGATCTTCAAACTTCGGCCAGAGGATTCCCGGCGTGTCTAAAAGCTCAACATTTTTATTCAGACGGATCCACTGCTTTCCTTTGGTCACCCCCGGTTTATTC
>CAUCOL010000074.1 GCA_958444395.1 uncultured Lachnospiraceae bacterium | reverse complement strand
TGCCGCATATCGCTTCTGCTCTTCATCCGACATCCTTCTGGAGTAGTCATCTGCATTCACTTTTGCTGATTGCACGCCATGTACCATTTTCTTCTTTTCTGACTTGGAAACAGACTGCAGTCGTCGGTAAAAGACCGGTATTTTTGCTCCAACGGTCACTGAGCCGAGCAATACTGCCAGTAAAAATACGGCTACCAGCTTTCCATGTCCATATAATAATTTTGTTTTCTGTCGTTTTCCCGGTTTATTGATATCCAGGTTGTCCAGCACATTTTTCACCCTGTTCTGACAGGATTCCGGTGCGGCTGGAATATTTTTTGTCTGCAACTGTTTTATAAATAATTCATCCAGTTCATCTCGTCGATGCCCATTCATCTTTTCTCATCCTCCCATTCTTTTCTTAAATGCTTTCGTGCCGTAGACAATCTCGATTTCACCGTTCCCTGTGCAATCTGCAGCATATCTGCCACTTCACTGACCGAATAGCCATAATAATAGTATAATCGCACCACTTCTTTTTCTCTTGTCTTGAGCCTGTCGACACTTTCCCATACCCCTGTATTATCCGTTGCAAACATATCTATATTTTCCGGAATTTCTTCCATCAGGATCATCTTCTTGCGCTTATTAAACATTGTCTTTGCCTCGTTTAATGCTGTGCGTGCCAGATAGCCCCGTATCCTGTCCGGATGTTTCATGTTTCCTCTGGTTTCCCACGCTTTCAATATCGCATTTGCCAAAGCATCCTCTGCATCCTGCGGATTTTTCAAAATGTCATACACCAAAAGATATAACCGATCCATATCCTGTTCGACGGCTTTTGCAAAAATCTGCTTTTCCTTTTCATAATTCATTCTTTTCTTTTGCTCTCCTGGGAATTGATTTAAAAGCCCCATAAAAACCCCTTTTTAGAAAGAGTCCACATAAAACTCTTTATATATAAGACTATTTTGGAAGCCATTTGGTTCATATTTTTTCTAAATTTCTTCAAAAAATTGTTTTTTCCTCTATTAAAATAATATAAGCGCATTTTTCGACACCTACATCATTGCATATTTTTCTTTTACCCTCCAAAAATCGCTTCACAATTCTTGTTGGCTTTACTCTGTGTTACGCGCAATTTCCTATGCAATAGAACAAAGAGCCGCTTGAGCGGAATGCATGGCATTTATTTCTTTTCCGCGAAATGCGCATCCTCACGGAGTGTTTATTATGTTATAGGAAAAATTTTCCTATAACATAATAAAAATGCCGCACCAGGTTTAGTGCGGCATTCTGTTACTCTGCTTGTATTCCGGAATCAAAGGTCCATTTCCATGCTCCAAAAGAAGAGGTATAACCGCTTCTTCCGGCAATGTCATTGTCAATCATGATTCCTTTATTGGTAGAATGAATTCTCCAGTATTTACTGCTTCCATACTTACGTATGATCGTTCTTCCTTTGTATGTATATTTTCCATCGTGTGTTTTTCTTAAGGCACCTTTTTTGTATATCCCCAACTCTTCCAAATAGGCTTTCACATCACGGATGGATGAAAATGTTCCAAAATATACTGCAATGTGTGTCGTCGATCCACCTTTTCCATAGACCATAACGTCTCCAAGCTCTAATCGCTCCAGGCGGGAAGAACCGTTACTCTTTCTGCCGATCGACGTCTTCGTACGGCCTGTCCATGTGATAGCCCCCTTCGTCGCAGCGCCTGTCGTATAAGCGATGCGGGAACCTCTGACCCAGTCTCTCGTACACCGTGCATATACCTTGACATTCTTTAATGTCTTTCCTGTCTTTGATCTGCTCTCCATACGATTGAGTGCGGCTCTTGTATATCCACTGCAATCACAGCGGATTCCATCGATCACTGCACCATATCGTTTGCCAAGAAATCCTTTGCATAATGTTTTGCGATAACGATCTGTTTGTACTACTGCTGTAGACTTCTTGTTTGTTGTGCTTTTTGCTGTCGCATCTGTCGGAACGGCGATGCTCCCCATAACAACCGCCGCCAATGAGATACCAGCAATCAGCTTTTTACCCCATACCAAACCTTTCTTTAACATACTTCCTCCTAAATGTTACAACTTTGTTAAATAACTATAACATATTTTAACAAAAATGAAAACCACTTTTTAAAAAAAATTTAAGATTTTTATAACATTTCGGAGTTTTCTGCCCTTTTTACTCTAATACCATGCGGACAGCACCATACATTCCGGCATCATTGCCCAGCTCTGCCAGTCTGAATTCCTTACCCTTCAGGGCAAACATAACGTCCTGCTCATATTTTTCCTTGATGACATCGGTAACGATCGTTCCGTTCTTGGATACACCACCACCGATTACGAATGCCTGTGGATCTACCACGGCTGCAACATGGGAAAGTCCCAGTCCAAGATAAGTAGCAAATTCCTCTACGATCTCCTTTGCCAGAGCATCGTCCTCTTTGTATGCCTTGAATAACTCCAGTCCTGTGATCGGATGGTCATATTCACGCAGCTGGGATGGTGTTGTCGTTGATTCCAGCTTTTCTGCCGACATTCGTGTAATACCGGTTGCAGAAGAATACTGCTCCAGACAACCCTTCTTTCCACAACCACAGGTACGTGTCTCATGTGGATTTACGGTCAGATGCCCGATCTCTCCGGCTGCACCGTTACTTCCTGTCAGAATCTTTCCATTCAGGATGATTCCACCACCTACACCGGTTCCCAGTGTAATCATAACAATGCTGTCAAAACCACGTCCGCCTCCGCGCCACTGCTCACCGAGTGCTGCCACATTGGCATCGTTTCCGACTTTAATCTTTTCTACACCTGTAAGCTCACGCAGACGATCGGCTACAGAGAAGATTCCCCAGCCGAGGTTTGCACACTTTAATACACGACCATCCTCGGTGATCGGACCGGGTACTCCCATACCGATTCCAACGATATCGGATACGGCGATATCCTTCTCCTGATTCTTCTCGGCAATGGATGCTGCGATGTCCGGCAGGATCTGCTCGCCCTGGTTTTCTTTTCTGGTCTTGATCTCCCATTTTTCTATCATCGTTCCTTCTGCATCAAACAGTCCCATTTTTACTGTTGTACCGCCCAGATCTACTCCATAGATAAATTTACTCATATTAACCTCCATTCTGCAGATGCTCTGCACCTGTTCCTTCTCTTTTATTTTTTTCCAAGATTCTCTTACATATCTGATCCGTAATCATCTTACTATATTTTCCTGCCAGATACAACGAACACTTTCGTTTCATCTGTTTCAAGCATTATACTACACTAGTAGACTATCCTCTGCGCATCTGTGCTGCTCTCCAGAGATGCTTTGCCAGTACAGACGTTGTCACAGAACCGACACCGCCCGGCACCGGTGAGATCACGGATGCTTTCGGACTGACTGCATCAAAATCCACATCGCCACAAAGATTTCCCTGCTCATCTACATTAATTCCGACGTCAATCACTACCGCATCATCTGCCACATATTCCGGTGTTACCATTTTGGCTGATCCGGCGGCTGCCACCAGCACCTCTGCCTGACGACAGAGGGCAGGCATATCCTTTGTACGAGTATGACAGATCGTTACCGTCGCATTCTTCTGAAGAAGAAGCATAGACACCGGTTTACCGATCACCAGGCTTCTTCCGATCACCGTCACCCTTTTTCCGGTCAGATCGATATCGGCATGCTCCAGCATCTCCACAACTGCCTCTGCGGTACAGGGAGCAAACCCCTGTTTATCCCCGGCATAGATCTTCGCCTGATTCATTGGCGAGATTCCGTCCAGATCCTTCGCCGGATCGATCCGGTTTTCGATTGCCTTTTCATCCAGTGACTTTGGCAGGGGACGCAGCAGCAGGATACCGTCGATCGCATCGTCCTGATTGATCTTGTCAAATTCCTTTTGGAATGTCTCATTTTCAATATCCGCCGGATAGGTATATGTCGTACATTCCAGACCGACTTTATCCATTTTCTTTACGGCTCCTCTTTCATACGACATGTCATCCGGCCGTTCTCCTACCCGTATGATCGCCAGATGCGGCACAGGCTTTGTCCATGTCTTCATCTCCTCCTGTATCGTTTCGTTGATCGCATTTGCGACCGGTAATCCCTTTAATATCTGCATGTCTGTTCCTTTCTTTCCGTTATTTTACTGCTATCAGCAGATCTGCCGTGATACATCTCTTCCCACCTTTTCTGTTATCACCGGATCTGCTGCAATACATCCTGATAGATCCGGTCTGCCTTTTCATTGCCCGACTGAATGATACGGTCTGCCTTTTCGTTCATCTGACCGGCTCTTTCTCTGTCCTTCATCAGCTTTGTATTGATATATACATTTAAAGAAGCGCCGTTTAATGCAGCCTTACACATCTGCACACCGACCCCGACATCACTGACTGCCAGCTTGCTCCCGATCACTGCCAGACGTTCCAGGATATCCAATGCTTCCAGGATCTTTTCCATCAGTGCCAGAGGTGCCTCACTGGCTGTTACCAGAGCCGCTTCCAGGATTTCATTTCTCTTCTGCAGTTCTTCCTCGGTATTCTTTGGCAGACCATATGCTTTTGACAATGGTTCAAATGCCTGCGCATCCTTGTCCATCCCCTCTGCCAGCTCTCCGGTCAGCACTTCTGCCTGCACCAGCACCTGCTCGATCTCTTCCTGATACTGTGCATATTTCTTCTTTCCTGTGGTCAGATTTGCCACCATGCTTCCCAGACACATTCCGATTGCTGCCGCATAGGCACTGGCACCACCACCGCCCGGTACCGGAGCAGAGGATGCTAATGTGTCCATAAATTCCTGCATTGTCTGTTCTGTCATCATATTAGCTTTCCCGCCTTTCATTTTATATTCTCTTTGCTATTTTCTACCGTGCGTGCAATCCACCGCACACAGCGCAGGCTGTTGCGATCAATTCCATCTTTATTTTTCATTTATCAATATATCCAGCGTATGCGCACTGGCACCCAGCAGCTCCGGTCTTTCACAGACGGATAGCTGATACCGGATGAAGTTCCGAAAGGATGCTTCATCCATCGCATGCAATACCGGACGCATGTAATTTGCCGCACCATCCGGTGCAATGATCTGCTGCCGCCGCATGCCTGCTGCCGCATTCAGCCTGTCGATATCCTCCAGACGCAGATAATCATAAAACTCCCCTTCTCCCGGTACACAGTGAAAATCCTGTGTCAGTCTGCCATCCGCCAGACATTCTGCCGCATGACCATCCCGAAACCCATGTACCAGTACCGCATATTCATTCATACAATATGCCACCAGAATGATTCCGCCGACTCTTGTTACACGCTTCGCTTCCTGCAATGCTGTCACTTTCTCTTCAAAGCTGCACAAATGATACATCGGTCCAAATACCAATGTCATATCAAAACTGTTGTCCGAAAAACGGGATAGATTTGTTGCATTTCCCTGATATGCTTTCACCGTACTTTTCTTTGCTTTTAAGATTCCCAGATTATACCGGACGAGTTCGACTGCTGTGACATCGTACCCTTCCTCCGCCAGTGCCACACTGTAGCGTCCGGTTCCTGCACCTACATCCAGTATCCTGACCGGATCCTGTGATTGTTTTTTTAGTTGATCCAGATAACGGTGTATATACTCCATAGACACGATATATTCTACCTGCCCATGACGTCTCGTCAGACGTTTTTCTTCATTGAATTTATTATAATATTTCTCCAGTTCCGTCATACATTACCGATCCCTTCCTGTAAAAGATCACGAAACGCAAAAAAAACTGTTACGTCTTTTTCACATAACAGTCTTTATTATATCTTCTTTCCGGCAATATTCCAACACCCTGCCGTCACTTTTTTCATCTTGACGTTATTTTCTCCTGGCCCATCGTCTTATCCACAGAAAGACAAAACAGCGTACCGATTTCTCCTTATGCCATCGGCATTTCACCCGGCATCACGATACGGCTCTCTGTATCCATATCAAAGAAATGCAGCTTCCCTGCAGACAGATGTACATAATATACATTCCCTGTCTGTGGATCACAGTTTCCTTTGACCGTAGCCGCGATCTCCAGCCCGCTCTGTTCCAGGAAAAGATTGGTATGCGCCCCTAATAATTCAAAGGCATCCAGGCGCATCTGGATTCCGTCGCGGTCTTTTGCCGACACCTGTACATCCTCCGGACGCACACCGATCAGAATATGCTTTCCGATATAATTTTCGTCATAAAATCGATGACCCATTTCATCAGGCAGATCAATGCGGTATTCCTCGGTCATAATGAAATATTTTCTATCCTGATAAAATACCTTTCCAGATAACAGATTCATCTGCGGTGTTCCGATAAACTGTGCTACAAACACATTGGCAGGATAACGGTACAGATTCTCTGCGGACGCCGCCTGCTGAATGATACCGTCACGCATGACAACGATCTTGGTTCCCAGCGTCATGGCTTCTGTCTGATCATGTGTCACATAGATAAATGTTGTCTGCAGCATTTTATATAATGAATGGATCTGGGCACGCATTTTTGTTCGAAGTTTTGCATCCAGATTAGACAGTGGTTCATCCATCAGAAAGACGCGCGGACTACGCACCATAGCACGTCCGATTGCTACACGCTGCTTTTGTCCACCGGATAATTCTTTTGGTTTTCTGTCCAGCACATTCTCGATATCTAAAATCTTTGCAACCCGTTCCACTTCTGACCGGATCTCCTTCTTTGGTACATGCTTCAGCTTCATACTATATGCAATGTTGTCATACACAGACATATGCGGATAGAGTGCATAATTCTGAAATACCATGGCAATATCCCTTTTATTCGGCTTTAGGTTGTTGATCTGTACTCCATCCATCCACAGCTGTCCATCCGAGATTTCTTCCAACCCGGCGATCATACGCAATGTAGTAGACTTACCACAGCCGGATGGACCGACAAATACCACAAACTCCTTATCCTCTATCGTAAGATTAAAATCCTGTACTGCTTTCACACCATCGTCATAATATTTATAAACATGTTTTAGTTCTATTGCCGCCATTTCTTCCTCCCTCTGTCTTCCTTACACTTCCCGTTCTTCAAGGAGTGCGGGAAGCTCTTTGATCGTATTGATGATAGCATCTGCATCCGGTGCTAATACTTCTCTGGAAGCAAGTCCGCTCAGTACACCGATACTCTTTGCACCATATCGTTTTGCAAACAACATATCATTCCATGTATCCCCCACCACAGCAACCTCTTCCGGTGCAAAGTGAAACTTCACACAGAAGCGTTCCAGCATATCCCCGGATGGTTTCGGCTTCATGACGCCATCGTCCCATCCCAGGAAATCAAAAGCATCCAGCAGATCCAGTTTTCGGAAACAACGTTTTACAGCCGTATCCGTGTCCGCTGTCGCAAGACCAATTTTGAACCCCTGCGCATGCAGTCGTCCAAAGAGCGGTTTTAATGGAACAATCTGCTGATACGTAAAGGAATCCCAGGTCGTCACACTTTCAAATAAAACAGATAACTGTCTTCCTACCAATTCCTCTTCTGCTTGATGTCCCATTTTTCGGACAGCTATGCAGATTTCCCGCCCGATCTCCGGATAGGTCATCCAGGCAAGCGGACCATCCGGCAATACTTCTTTTCCCTGTATTCCCATTGCATGCAGGATGATATCGCACATGCCCGGAGACGTATCCCATGCATTGACACGCAGCAACAGCGGCACGACCTCTTCTGCCGCCCGCAGCCACAGAGACTGAAAGTCGATCAGTGTTCCATCCTTATCAAATAAGATTCCTTTTATCATATAACTGTTCATCACCAACTTCTTTAAAATAGTCTAATGCTTCCTGATAGGTTTTCCATTTTTTCTCACCGGTGCCACAGTATAAAGGATTCGTATATGCCATAAACCGTCCCTGTTTATCTCTGGCTTCAAAACGGATCCACTGCCAGTCCTGCTGCATCGTCTGATACGTTATCTCCCATACATACTGATCCTGTGTATGCTCTTTCACCGGTACTTTACTCCGTTGCAGTCTGCGCTCCCCCTCTGTATCCCGATACG
>CAUCOL010000073.1 GCA_958444395.1 uncultured Lachnospiraceae bacterium | reverse complement strand
GGCACGTTCTCACTACTTGCGCTGACGCAGCGGTGCATAAGCCGCCTATACATCCCGACGTATGTATAGGCGGCTAAGCACCGGCGAGCGCAAAGTGCCGTTCTAAGTTCTGACTGACTACTTCCTGCCGGGGGATGAGTTTCGCTCGAGGCACGTAAATCACACATCACCATCCGCCTGAACAGGAACTTGAGAAAGTCGTAAGGTACCAAGACAATTTTTCATCCTCATTTACGCAGACTTTTATAGCTTACATGCAAAAATCAGAAAAATATTTAAGCTGTGTATGACCAGATGGCTTGGCTTTATACTTCCATCAGGATGTGGGAAGTTTTGGTATGGGAAGTCTCTTTTTTCTTTATAACATTTTCTTATATCCAGTTATCTGTTATTTGAATTACGTATAACTGCTTATTTTGTGTTATGATGATTGCATAGTAACCAGATAGGAAATATATAGTACGCGCAGCCGCGTCAAAAAATTGACCGGATTACGGGCAGCATCGAATATTTTGCCTGCAATCCTTTCGACGCCATGTGTCTGCGGAATGGAGATTTATATGAAACAGATATTATGCTTTGGAGATTCAAATACTTATGGATATATCCCGGAGAACGGTGCCCGTTTTCCCTACGGCGTACGCTGGACCAGCCTGCTGGCAGAGCGTCTGAAAGCACTGCAGGTGCGCGTGATCGAGGAAGGACTCTGCGGCAGAACGACCCGTTATGATGATGCCACCCGTCCGGCTCGAAATGGTCTGAAGGAATTTCCCGCCATCTTAAGAATACACCCCAAAGCAGATACTGTCGTGCTGATGCTTGGCACAAATGACTGCAAGACATTATATCAGGCGACCGCCGAGGAGATTGGCGATGGCATCCGCGGACTTTTGGATCAGATCCGCGCCGTAGATCCACAGCGTCATATTCTCCTGATCTCCCCGATTCATCTGGGTGACAAGGTCTATGAAGAGGGCTATGATCCGGAATTTTCCGACTGGTCTGTTCCCCTTTCCAGAGAACTGCCGGCGGTGTACGAACGCATCGCCGAAGAATATGGCATCTCCTTTCTGCGTGCCAGCGACTTTGCATCTCCGAGTGAAACAGATCAGGAGCACATGACGGCACAGGATCATGCGGCTCTTGCCGATGCTGTTTTCGATGCCCTTCTCTCGCAGAGCGGATCCCGGCGTCAGATTGCCTGATGCCCGTTTTTCTGTGCATATGAGCGGTTGTTTTTCTTGGCAAATCGCCCAGTAAACCCACTATAAAACTATCGTTTTTTGTCATTTTCATAACTATTCATCCCGCACATTGCGTGCTATAATTTCTATAAAAATAGGTAACCTTTCCCAATCCCTGTGATTTCGGAGCATTACCAAAAGAAGAAAGGATGAAAAGCACTATGAACAAAACAAAACGACTTTTGGCATTACTTCTGGCACTTGTCATGGTTGTCAGTCTGATGCCATCCAATCTTTCATTTCATGCCGCGCGTGCAGTTGCTGCCGGCAACACCAAAGATACGATTGAATTAGGAGAAGAGACCTGGTCCACAGACCGTTCCTCCTACCGATTCACAAATGTAGCCGTCCATATCAGCGGCAGTCAGAAAATCTTCTGTCTCTCGATCGATAATGGCGGATATTTTAAACTTCCATCTACGATCGATCTGGGAAATGCAAGTTCCATGACAGGTCTGGATACCGATGAGAAATACAAGGAGACTTTGACTCCCGGTATGAACCTCACCTCCATGACAGTGATCGGAACTAATATCACAGATGCCCAGATTGAAACTTTCTTAAAAGGTCTTGTATTTTATCGTGGCGAGGGCGTCAGCTCCTCTACCAAACAGCAGATATCTGTCGTAGCCAATTCCTGCGATCTTCCGGATGGTGATTCGACGGCTATGGCGATCGATGGTACACTGCATTTCTATAAATATGTCACATTCAGCGATACCACTTCCACCTGGTACGATGCCTATAAACAGGCAAAAAACACGATCTTCCAGGGTATGAAGGGATACCTTGCTACCATTACCAGCGCAAATGAGGAAAAATATCTGTACGAATCTCTGGGCGGCGATCTCCAGGCATGGATCGGAGGCGCAAGAACCCAGCTTCCATCTGACGGATATACCGGATTTACACTCGACGCAGATGCGATTTCTGCCGATGCATTAAAGCCGGTGCAGGAGGATGCATCCAAGAATGTAACGGACTGGTCCTGGATCTGTGGTCCGGAAGCGGGCACTTCCTTCTATCGAACCAATGATGCCGGTACTGCACAGAATTTTGGCAATGGCACAGTCCCGGGCGCAATCGACAACGCCTACACGGATTGGAATGGTGACAGCGAGCCAAACAACCAGTGTAACAACCGCCCGAATAATCCAAAGTACCCACAGGAATATGCACTGGAATATGGATTTTCACAGGCAAACTGGAATGATTATAATCCGAACCTGACCGAACGTAACGCCTATGGTATCAAAGGCTACATCATCGAATGGAGTGCCTATAAGACCAGCGATAAAGACGGTACGGCAGACATTGATAATGCGATGACCAATCCAAGCATCAAACGTCAGGTGATCATCTGTGCCGATGACGCAGGCACTCCAACGGCTTCACCGTCAGGCACCCCGGCGAACAATGCATTTATCACAGGTTCCGACTGCATTCTGTCTATGGATGACATCGGCAGGATTACCTCTTCGCAGGTCGTAACCGCATCGAATGCTTCCTATACAGACGGTGACGGTAACACCGATCATGGCGAAAATGTTATCGTAGCAAAAGATTCTCTCGATGTATTAAATGCTATGAAAGAACCCGGCAAAATCTCTCTGACATTAACTGATAAAGACGGTAATGTTACGAAAACCATCACTGCCACTGTTGTAGATAACCGCCGCTACGACACCCAGAAGGACATCATTTACCTGGGTGCCAACAACTTCTGTATCACCTTAGATCAGGCAAAAACCGTTGTATTAAAGCAGGATCAGACAGACGTTGCTGTCATGTTAAAAACACTTGGCAATGCAGCTGCTACCGATAACGGAACCTGGATCCCATCTGCTGATGATACGATCAAGGTAGACGCATCGAACATCAGGGCAGCGAAAGGATCCTACGAGCTGATCTATACTTATAAAGATAAAGTAAATAAAGTAACCGTTACCGTAAAGGACGAGGGAAATGCTGATTCCACCAGTTCCGAAACAACGGTACCGGACATCAATCTGACCGCAAATGACTTCGCCGTCAGCAAAGGAACTTCTTCCATCAGTGAAGATCAGTTCAAAGAACTGGCAGAGGTTGTCGCACGATATAACGATGGCTCCGGCGTCGAAAATGTAACGATAGACAATACCGATCTGGCAGTACTCAACAGCAAGATCAAAAACGACTCTGCCGAAACTGTTCCCGTAAAGGTCTATGCAACTGACAAAACAACCGGAAAGCAGGTGTCCACAACGGTTCATGTATCTCTGTCAGCCGCTTCTCCGGCTCCAACGGACGCAGGCTCTGCCTCTCCACAGCCGACAGCACCGTCACCAACAACGGTACCGACCCAGACGCCAACGACACCAGCCACAGCCGGCGCTCCTACACTGACCCTTCCTGCGGTTACACCAAAGCCAAACACCGGTGTACCGATCGAAGAGATCATTAAGATCTACAAGGTAGGCGTACCAACAGCGGAGCTGATCAAAACATACGTTGATTCCAATGGTATTTCCCTAAATACGATCCGTGTCACAGATACCTATGTGAAGAAACTAAAAAATGACAAAGACGTCAAAGGGGCATGTTTCAGTAAGCTGAAAGCAAGAGCCATCCGTTCCAGCCGAAAAACCATTACCCTGAAATGGGTAAAACAATCCGGGGCCGACGGCTACGTGATCTATGCCAACCAGTGTAACAACCACGGCAAACGGTATCGTCTGAAAAAAGTAAAGACGATCAAGGGTGCCAATAAGCTGACCTGGACGCAGAAAAAGCTGAAAAAAGGAAAATATTATAAATATCTGGTCGTTGCCTATAAGCAGATCGACGGCAAAAAAGTAACCATCGCTGCCGCCCCAAATATCCACGCTGTAACAAAGGGCGGTAAGCTGGGCATGGCAAAAGGTGTAAAGGTATTAAAGATCGGTAAGAAGAAATCCAAAAAGATCACTCTGAAGATCGGTCAGACTGTTAAAGTCAAAGCAAAAGAAATCCGTGCCGAGAAGAAGAAGCCGATCATGAAGCACAGGAAACTGGCTTACGAATCTGATGATTCCACATTGGTCACTGCCACCAAACGTTCCGGCAGGCTCAAAGCCGTCAGTGCCGGAAAATGCAAGGTCTGGGTCTATGCGCAGAACGGTGTTTATGCGACTGTGATCGTCACGATCAAATAATCCACAGAAGGATTTTGATATATTGCACATGTGAGCAGGTCACAACTGCTAAAAGCAGTCCATCGTGTGCCGGTCAGGAAAAAGATACGGCACTATCTGTCTTTCGTGCATTAACAAAACCATAGCCTACAAAAATAAGGATGAAATATTGTCCCCACTGAGACAATATTTCATCCTTTATTTTGCAGACTTTGAAATATACCAGATGTTTATTTTGTTTTCTTTGCTTTCTTAGAAGACCATGCACCGTATACGGTCTTTCCGTTTTCCACCTTATAGGCACGTACCTGTACGTAATATTTCTTACGACTCTTTAACTTCGTCAGCTTCTTGTATCCGCCGTAAGCGCCACTCTTCTTAACTGTCTTAACGCCCTTTTTGAACTTCTTATTCGTACTGTAACGGAACTGATAGCCATCGGCAGATCCGACTGCATAATAGTAAGCAAGGATCGCTTTCTTCTTTCCATACAGTACATTCAGAGATCCCCGGCTCAGCTTCAGCTTCGCCGTATACTGATCCTTATACTGGTTACCACAGATCTTGCAGGTGTAGGTCGTATAACCCTTCTGTGTAAATGTCGGTGCCGTCACAACTGCTTCATACTCATGCGAGCAATTCTCCGGCGTCAAAGCAGCCCATCCGATCGTATATTTACCATAATCCCCGCAGGACAGCTTGATATAATAATTCCCCGGACTCAGCGTATAATTATAAATCTTTGTCGCAGGCTGTGTCTCTGTACCACCACGATACCAGGAATCATCCAGTTTCTTCGACAGATCTGAATTATACAATACATAATCCAGCGAATTCATATAAGAAACGAGCTTAACATTATACGCACCATTCGCAGGAACTGTAAACTTATACCAGTCTTCCTTATCACTGCGTGTCAGACCGCCTGTGATCGTCGTATTCTGTGCCAGTGAAAATGGCTTATCAAAAGAATCAGCACCCGCATCATTCGCATTATAACTCTCAAAACCAGCGTAGATTCTGTATCGTCCCGTGTTATCGCCATTCTGGCTGATATGCAGATAGTAGGTACCTGCACTCAGATACTCTGTCCATTCCTCTGTCTTCGGTGCTGTGTCCGTTCCCCAGAAGGAATACTTATCCTCCAGCTGTGTGATCAGCTGATCCGTATAAAAGTCGAAATTCAGATAACGCATATACGACATACAGCGCAGAATCACCTTTCCATCGGAAGGAACATTCAGCCGATACCAGTCCTCTGTATCCGTATCTGTAATATAGCAGTCTGAACTCCATGCTCCATTCAGTGATAGTTCTGTCGCCTTCTGACTGTACTCAGAAGAAACATCTGCTGCCTGAACCTTTGTAACGGCTGACGGTGTCAGCACACTTGTCAGCACCAGAGCGGCACTCAGAACGATCCCGCTCCACTTTGTCATCAGATTTGTTTTCTTAATCATTTTCGTTCACCTCCTGTGTAATACATCTATTATCGTGGACGCGCACAAAAAAGTCAAGAAAAATACGTACCAAACCATTGTAAAATGCAGTAAAAATTTGTAAAATCATAACGGTTCGTACCTTCTCTGTTACGAACCGCGAATACACCGAAATCAATATAATATAACATAACGAAAGGAACGAAATGTATGAAACGAGAATCTTTTAAATCACGCCTGGGCTTTATCCTGGTCAGTGCGGGCTGTGCCATCGGCATCGGAAATGTCTGGCGTTTTCCCTATGTAGCAGGAGAAAACGGCGGCGGGCTGTTCGTACTGTTTTACCTGTTCTTCCTGATCATCATGGGTCTTCCTGTCCTGACTATGGAACTAGCAGTCGGCCGTGCAAGCCGCAAAAGTGCCGTGCAGAGTTATCAGGCATTGGAAAAGCCGGGAAGCAAATGGCACATACACGGATGGTTCGCCATCCTGGGCTGTTATCTGCTGATGATGTACTACACAACCGTCTCCGGCTGGATGGTTACGTATTTTTACAAATTCATCACCGGTGCTTTCTCACCGGGAATGGATACCGATGCCACAAATGCTGTCTTTAACCGGCTGCTGGCCGACCCAAAACAAATGACTTTCTGGATGGTTCTCACCGTCATCGCCGGATTCCTGGTCGTCAGCATGGGACTGCAGAACGGTCTGGAAAAGATCAGTAAATTCATGATGAGCGCCCTGCTGCTGTTGATCGTTGTACTGGCAGTACACAGCCTGACCCTGTCCGGTGCCGGCAAAGGACTCAGCTTCTACCTGATCCCGGATCTTGGAGCTGTCCGTAAAATCGGACTTGGAAATGTCATCGCCGCCGCCATGAACCAGGCATTCTTCACCCTTAGTCTTGGCGTTGCCGCTATGGAGATCTTCGGCAGCTATATGAGCCGGGACAATGCACTGGCAGGCGAAGGCGTCCGCATCTGCGCGCTTGATACCTTCGTAGCGATCATGTCCGGTCTGATCATTTTCCCAGCCTGCTTCAGCTACGGCGTCGAAGTTGGCTCCGGTCCAAAACTGATCTTCATCACCCTGCCAAACGTGTTTGTCCATATGAACGGCGGCAGGATCTGGGGAACCCTGTTCTTCCTGTTCATGACCTTTGCCAGCTTCTCCACAGTCATCGCCGTCTTTGAAAATATCATGTCCTTCGGTATGGATATGTTTGGCTGGACCCGCAGGAAAGCTGCCCTGATCAACTGCGTGATCATCCTGATCGCCAGCATGCCATGTGTCCTCGGCTACAACGTCTGGAGCGACCTGCACCTGATCGGAGACCGTGACGTCCTGGATACAGAGGATTTTCTGGTCAGCAATCTGCTGCTGCCGATCGGTTCCCTCGTCTACCTCCTGTTCTGTGTAACGAAATGGGGCTGGGGCTTCGATCAGTATCTGGCAGAGACAAATACCGGTACCGGACTCAAGATCAGTCCACGCCTGAAATACTACTTCCAATTCATTCTGCCAATGCTGATCCTGATCATTCTGATTCAGGGATTGGTGTAAAAGTCTGGGAGCATCATATATGAATATAATGGAACGATTTGAACATTTCATCTACTTTTTGTTGTAATTAAAAGTTACGGATGTTAAAATAATTATAGTCGCGACAATGTAACAGGAGGATTGAATATGATTTGGTACTATATGTATCCTTCCACAGAAGGCGTCTCTGATTTGCCTTTCTATGTGCAAAGTATCGGTCTCCATGAACTGCAGCCCCGCATCGAACGCCCGGACGGCTATGAATTCGACCAGTTCTTCTATAACAGCAATGGCTCCGGCTGGCTGGAAATGAATGATCAAATCTATGAACTGCCCGAAAGTTCTGCCTTTTTCATTCCTGCCGGAAAGCCTCACGGCTATTATCCTGAGGGTGATATCTGGGACATCCGCTGGATGGTTCCCTGCGGCACCGGGCTTCCTGCCCTGTATAAAAAATTCCACCTGGAAAATGGTGGTGTATTTACTCTACAGGATGAATCTGAGTTAGACCGTATACTGAACCAGATGCGTATGGATCTGATCAAGCATCCGAAAACCGGAAACATATTAGCTGCCGGTGCCGTATATCATTTCATCATGGAATTTGTCTATCAGACAGTCATGATTCACACCAACGAATGCAATGATACTCCATACGGTCGGCAGCTGCTTATACTGCAGGAATATATCAGTACTCATTTTGTACATCCGATCACAATGGATGATCTCTGCAAGGTAATATCCGTCTCACCGCAGCATATCTGCCGCATCTTCAAAGAGACATTG
>CAUCOL010000072.1 GCA_958444395.1 uncultured Lachnospiraceae bacterium | reverse complement strand
GGTTTATTAAAAAATCTCCTGCAGAGCCTGTTAAAGCTGATGAAGGAAAATACCGACACGATCATGCCCGGCTTTACACATCTGCAGAAAGCACAGCCGATCACACTGGCACACCATATGGGTGCTTACTTTGAAATGTTTAAACGAGACCGCTCCCGTCTGGCTGACACGCTGGAACGTATGAACTACTGCCCTCTCGGCTCCGGTGCACTTGCCGGTACGACTTATCCGCTGAACCGTGAACGCACCGCCGAACTTCTTGGTTTTACCGGTCCTACCTTAAATAGTATGGACTCTGTATCAGACCGTGATTACCTGATCGAATTTCTGAACGATATGTCCATTATTATGATGCATCTGTCCCGTTTCTGTGAGGAGATCATCACCTGGAATACAAATGAATATCAGTTCGTTGAGATCGACGATTCCTACTCTACCGGAAGCAGTATCATGCCACAGAAAAAGAACCCGGATATCGCAGAGCTTGTCCGCGGTAAGACCGGACGTGTCTATGGTGCACTGATGTCCCTTTTGACAACCATGAAAAGTCTTCCACTGGCATATAATAAAGATATGCAGGAGGACAAGGAATTTGCCTTTGATGCAATCGATACGACGAAAGGATGTATTGTATTATTTAACGGTATGTTAGATACTATGACTTTCAAAAAAGACCGCATGCGTGCAAGTGCAGAGGGCGGCTTCACCAATGCAACGGATGCTGCGGATTACCTGGTAAATCATGGTGTTCCTTTCCGTGACGCCCACGGCATCATCGGACAGCTGGTGCTGTACTGCATCGACAAGAATATTTCCCTCGGTGAAATGTCCCTGGAAGAATATAAGGCGATCAGTCCTGTCTTCGAAGAAGACATCTACGATGCGATCAGTATGGAGACCTGTGTAGACAAGCGTAACACGATCGGTGCACCGGGCCCGCAGGCTATGAAAGCAGTCATTGGCACCTATGAAAAATATCTTGCCAAATAAATCAAACTTGTAAACAACAAACCATCCCATACCTTATTTTCCGGGTATGGGATGGTTTTTTCGTGATGCATCTTCTATTTTGTTTCAGCTATGGGATGTTTTTTCGTAATGGCATCCCCTTATTTAGTCTCGGGTAATGCATCTTTCATCAGCTGCATCAAAAGAACCAGAATGATCCCGATCACGCAGGCAAGCAGATGAAACTGATCTGCCGACAACGGTGCGCATGGTACTTTCAGCGTTGTCGGCCCCATAGCAATCGCATAGAAAGAACCAGCCATCATACCGACGATCGCATACACCGTCTGTGTACGGAAACGCTCCAGGCAAAGTTTAATTCCTTTCACGACGGTAGCTGCACCGGTCAGTACGCCACATCCAAAAAAGAGCAGACAGGGAAGATATGCTATATTCCCTGTCTGCAGTCCTTTCACTGCCGTGATCACCGGAATATAGGCACCGAAGATCAACAGCAGCGTTGATCCGGAGATTCCCGGTAAGAACATCGCCGATATCGCAAGCATACCAATGAAAAACAGCCGGATCGCAAGGATTGGACTAAACTGTGCCAGATCCATGCTGCCAGAGCCGATCCGTCCATTCATCCAGCTGATGCCTATGACAAACGCAGCTCCCAGCAGAGCAAATGAGATGCCACCGCCGATATTTTTCATGCTTTCTTTTTCCTCTGCTATGATCAGAGGGATCGATGCCGCTATAAATCCTATAAATGCAGAACTAATCGTATAAATATGACTTTCAAATAAAGACGACAGGATACTGACAGCCAGGATCATGCCGATCACCCAGCCAATCCCAAGCTTAATAAGATAACGCAGTGCTTCTCTACGTTCCTGCATCGTCCCAAACACAAGTGCATCGATCGAACCGATAAACCGGTCATAAAATCCCATGATGAATGCGATTGTTCCTCCCGATACGCCCGGCACACTGTCTGCCAGTGCCATGCAAAATCCATTGATCATATTACGAATCATTTTCTTCCCTTTCCTTTCTGTCTGCTCTGTTACTTTTTATTTCAGCGATATCCCACACCCCAGATAGTTTCTATTATCTTCGGATTCCTGCTATCCTCTTCTATCTTGTCGCGTATCCGGTTGATATGCACCATGACCGTCGCATTATCCCCCAGATAATCACCCCCCACACCGCTTCAAAGATCTGTTCCTTTGAAAACACATGATTGGAATGCATTGCCAGAAATTGAAGCACTTCAAACTCACGGTTTGGCAGCTTGATCTCCTGTTCTCCCTTGTAAAACCTTCCAGCTGTCCGGAAGAATCCGTATCTCACCAATTCGGATCTCCTCCTGTGCCTCCTCTACCATGCTGATGTCTTCATCGTCTTCTACGATCAGAATCGTCCAGTCTACGATCATTTCCTTAAACTGTGCCTCCGTCAGCAAATGCTCCATCGACAGCCGCCACTGATCCTCGATCGACTCTGCATAAAGCTTCACGATCGCAATATTTAAAAGTACCATTAAGAGTAATGACACCAGGATCACGATCGTATTGTACAAAAAGATCCTGTGCTTTACTGTTTTTCCCCTTATATCCATCCTCATTTCTGTGTCTTATTCCCAGCCGGTCTCCGCACCGCTGCAGACTACCGAAAAAATACGGTTATTCTTGTTCATTTCACCTTATCTTACCACATCCGTCTGCGTCATTCCATTAGCTTTGTAACCTGTGCAGTCGACAAAGTTGTCATATTTTCGATGATCGCACCCCTTTTATTCGACGCCATATTCTTCAGGATCTTAACAACTGTATCCAGATCGCCTGCCATCATTTCATCAAAAATCGCGGCTGCCTGCGCCTGTGCCTTCTTTGCTGCTTCCGCCGCCTGCTTATCAGCCTTCTTTGCTGCTGCGGCGGCTTTTTTTGCCATTGTACACACCTCTGTTTATCAATCAGTCAGCAAACCGTTTCCTCACGGAGTGTTTTTATGTTATAGAAAACAACCATTTCCTATAACATAAAAAATACTCCTGTCTGTATAAGATCATTTTACAAATGAACCTTAAACAAATAGGAGTATTATTTCTAAACAAATTCTAAACAACTTGAAGATCCGGACATTTCTGCCGGTCCTTCGGACAGGGATGTCAGTCACCGCTTGCTGTGTCTAAAGGATCAGCCCGCCAGGCCACCTGCAACCTTTCCGGTATACAGCTGATAATATTTTCCCTGCTGCTCGATCAACTGGTCATGGGTACCACGTTCAATGATACGCCCCTGCTCCAGTACCATGATGCAGTCACTATTACGAACCGTTGAAAGACGATGTGCAATGACAAAAGTAGTGCGTCCGTGCATCAGACGATCCATTCCATCCTGTACCAGCTTCTCTGTCCGGGTATCGATCGAACTGGTAGCCTCATCCAGGATCAGTGCCGGTGGATCTGCGATTGCTGCTCTTGCAATGGCTAACAGCTGTCTCTGACCCTGACTTAAGTTTGCTCCATCCCCGGTAATCATTGTGTCATATCCATCTGGCAGATGCTTGATAAAATTATGCGCATTGGCAAGTTTTGCCGCAGCCATAACCTCTTCATCACTGGCGTCCAACTTTCCATAGCGGATATTTTCCCAAACCGTTCCGGTAAACAGATGCGTATCTTGCAGCACGATGCCCAGGGAATGACGCAGATCCTCTTTACGGATCTTATTAATATTGATTCCATCAAAACGAATCTTACCATCCTGAATATCATAAAAACGATTGATCAGATTCGTGATCGTTGTCTTGCCTGCACCGGTCGCACCGACAAAGGCAATCTTTTGTCCCGGTTTCGCAAAGATCTCAATATCATGCAATATGATCTTATCATCATTGTAGCCAAAGTCTACATGATCGAATACAACATCCCCCTCCAGACGCTGATACGTTGTCGTGCCATTTTCTTTATGGTAATGTTTCCATGCCCACAGACCAGTATGTTCTGTGGCTTCCTCGATGTTTCCCTCGGCATTTTCTCTTGCATTCACGAGTTCTACGTAGCCTTCATTCACCTCCGGCTTCTCATCCAGCAGCTTAAACACACGATCCGCACCAGCCAGTGCCATGACAATACTGTTTAACTGCATGCTGACCTGATTGATCGGCTGGCTGAAGGATTTATTGAAGGTCAGAAAGCTGACCAGTCCACCCAGTGTAAAGCCTCCGACTCCATTTAACGCCAACGCACCGCCTACGATAGCACAAAGTACATAACTGATATTTCCTAACTGAGCATTGATCGGCATCAACACATTGGCAAATATATTGGCATTGTCCGCACTTTCAAACAACTGATCGTTCAGTTTATTAAAATCTGCAATACTCTCTTTCTCATGGCAGAATACCTTAACGACCTTCTGTCCATTCATCATCTCTTCAATATGTGCATTGACCTTTCCCAGATCCTTCTGCTGCGCCATAAAGTAGGCACCACTCAGACCGGCTACCTTCTTGGTCACAACCAGAGTAATGGCAACCATGGTCAAAGTCACGATCGTCAATGGAATATTTAAGATGATCATATAGATCAACACGCTGATGATCGTAATACCACTGTTGACCACCTGCACCATGCTCTGACTGATCATCTGACGCAGTGTATCAATATCGTTGGTATAGATTGACATGATATCACCATGTGCATGTGTGTCAAAATATTTGATTGGCAGCGACTCCATATGAAGGAACATATCATCACGCAGATTGCGCAGTGTTCCCTGTGTGACATTAACCATCAGACGGTTATATGCATAGGTTGCGATCACGCCGATTCCATAAAAGACTGCCACCTGTGTAATTTTATGCAGTAACTGTGTAAAATCCTTTGTGTCCGATTTTAGCAATGGTGTTACATAATCGTCAATCAGGGACTTCATAAACATCGTTCCCTGTGTATTTGCCAGCACACTGATCAAGATACAGAGAAAGACAATTACTAAATGAACTCCATAGTTCTTTCCAACATATTTGATCAGGCGGGCAAATGTCTGTCCCGGATGCTCCAACTTACTTTTCGAACCACGCATCCCGGTGCCTTTTGGTCCCTTTGGTCCTCCTGGCTGTCCCGAAACGTTTTTATTCTTCTGATTCTCTGCCATACTTACCCTCTTTTCTGTCTTCTATTGATAAGATCTGATCGTCTGCAACTGCCAGACCCCTCTCACAGATCCTCTGTTTTAATTTTCGTCAAAGTCCCCGCTGCCGGATGTTTGTGACTCATATACATCCCGGTAGATCGCATTGTTTTCTAACAGTTCTTCATGTGTGCCAAAGCCATTGACCTGACCATCTTCCATCACAATGATGCGGTCTGCATTCTGCACACTGGATACACGCTGTGCAATGATCAGCTTCGTTGTACCCGGGATCTCTTCTGCAAACGCCTGACGGATCTTTGCATCGGTCGCTGTGTCTACCGCACTGGTCGAATCATCCAGGATCAATACTTTCGGCTTCTTCAGAAGTGCCCTTGCAATACACAGACGCTGCTTCTGCCCTCCGGAAACGTTCGTACCACCCTGTTCAATATAGGTGTTATATCCATCCGGCATCTTATCAATAAATTCATCCGCACAGGCGAGTTTGCAGGCATGAATACACTCTTCTTTCGTTGCCTCCTTGTCTCCCCAGCGCAGATTATCTAAGATCGTGCCGGAGAATAAAACATTGTTCTGCAGTACCACAGACACTTCGTTTCTGAGTACCTCCAGATCATATTCGCGGACATCTCTGCCACCAACCATGATCTTTCCGTTCGTCACATCATACAGACGGCTGACCAGATTGACCAGACTCGTCTTTCCACTGCCTGTTCCACCGATGATGCCGATCGTTTCACCGGAACAGATGGAAAGATTGATATCCTTTAAGACCGATTCCTTTGCGTCCTTTTTATAGCTGAAATCCACATGATCAAACCGGATGCTTCCATCCGCCACCTCATACACCGGCTCCTCAGGATTGGTGATATCTGCTTTTTCATTCAATACCTCTGCAATACGTCTGGCACTGGCTGTACTCATCGTCAACATAACAAATACCATCGAAAGCATCATCAGACCCATCAGGATATTCATGCAATATGCCAGCAGAGAGGAAAGCTCTCCGGTCGTTAAACCGGATGCTACGATCATCTTGGCACCTACCCAGCTGATCAGCAGGATACAGGTATAGACCGTAATCTGCATCGCCGGTGCATTTAATGCGATCATGCTCTCCGCCTTTGAAAACAAACGATATACATTTCCGCTTGCCTTTTTAAATTTCTCTTTCTCATGATCCTCCCGCACATATGCCTTTACCACGCGGATCGCAGAAATATTCTCCTGTACACTCGCATTCAGATCATCGTATTTCTTAAAGATCTGATTGAAGAACTTCGTTGTTCTGGTGATCAGGACCGCCAGAAATGCGCCCAGGATCAATACTGCGATCAGATAGATCATTGCAACACGCGCATTGATGAAAAAGGACATTGCCATGGCACAGATCAGACTTGCCGGTGCACGCATACACATACGAAGAATCATCTGGTATGCATTCTGCAGATTGGTTACATCTGTCGTCAGACGGGTAACCAGTCCGGCTGTGCTATACTTGTCAATATTGGAAAAACTGTATGCCTGTATATTCTCATACATCGCTTTTCGCAGGTTTCGGGCAAATCCGGTCGATGCATCAGCACCAAACTTCCCCCCCAGAAAACCAGCCAGCAGACTGACTGCTGCTGCCCCGATCATCCAGGCTCCCATCACATAAATATGTCTCATATCTCCCACTTCGACGCCTTTATCTATGATCGACGCCATCATCAACGGAATAATTGTCTCCATGATAACTTCCAACAGCATAAAGATTGGTGTAAGTACCGATGGCAGCTTATATTCCTTTATCTGTGCACCTAATGTTTTCAGCATACTGATACACAACCTCCTTTTCTTATTCTTCGTCCTCTGTCACATGCCGGTTCAGATTCTCCTCCATGCGGCTCATATATTCCAGAAACCGCTTCTGATCCTCTTCGGTAAAGCCATAGGCGATCCGTTCTTCAAACTTCCGGCTTCTTTCCTCCATCTGTGCATGAAACTGCAGTGCCTTCGGTGTCAGTGTCAGCTTCTTCAAGCGGGCATCATACTCCACCGGAGAACGTACAATCATCCCCTTCTTTACCAGCAGGTCAACTGCTTTGGATATTGTAGAACGTGTCAGAGAAAACTCCTGCTCCATGTCCTTCTGAAATACATCATGACCGGCATTCTGTATCATATATTCAATGATCCAGCCATTGCAATGTCCTGCCTCATCTACTCCCTGCGTGTGAAACACCTTGTCAGCCTCTCTTCGGATCAGATTTGCCAGGCGGTTTACCCGCTTCCCTAACGCATACTCCTCTGGTTTTTCCTGCATCTGCGCCTCCCGTCTATATTGTTGCATGTTCAACAGTTGAATGTACAACATATTTTACTCAAATACAAAAAAAAGTCAATAGAAATAATGTGAACAATCCGTAAACTTTGCTCGCCACCGCACAATTGCTTATGCAATCTTCCTCTGTGTAGTGACCGCATCCCCACGAAACGTTTTTTGCATTATAGGAAACGACAAGTTTTCTATAACGCAAAAAAAGACCTCCTCACAGAATACTCTGAAAGAAAGTCTTTTTGCTAAAACGAAAAACCGTAGTGTCCGTTTTTTCGTATACTGGCTGCTAACCAAACAAGCCGGTAAAGAAATCCTTGATCGCATTAAAGATATTGGCGAAGAAATCTCCTACCTTCCCAGCCAGTCCACTGGTATCTACCTTACTCAGGTCGATTCCCTTGTCTTTGAGCTTATTGTAGATATCAGAAGCCTGCTGTTTGATCTCATCCACATTGATATCTACCTTTGACACTTTGTCCATCATGTCTGTAATATTCTGTACATCCTCATCGGACAGATCGATGCCAAGTGCTCTCGCAGAGGAATCCACAGCATCCTTGATATCCTCTGTCGTAGACAGCTGATCCTGAAATACTTTCTGCTTTACAGCTGCTACCAGCTGTGCCGCCTTCTCTTTATCTCCAATGCTGTCTGCTACTTCCGCCGTCGTTACCAGCTCGTTCGTAGCCGCATCCATCGTGGACTCTGAAATCTCCTTGCCTGTCATTACGGAATAGGCCTTCATCGCACCTACCAGCGCAGAGGTTCC
>CAUCOL010000071.1 GCA_958444395.1 uncultured Lachnospiraceae bacterium | reverse complement strand
CGGGGGTTGAGCCGGGAGCCATATATAAGTATCAGATCCTGACACGTACCGGGGACATTCTGATGAAGTCCGATCCATATGCGAACAGCTCTGAACTGCGTCCGAATAATGCATCTGTCGTGGCAGATATACGTACTTATCCGTGGACAGATAAGAAATGGATCGCAAAACGCCGCAAAGAGACGAGAGACACTCTGCGTAGAGAGCCGATGGCGATCTATGAGGTGCATCCAGGTTCCTGGCGCAAGAAGCAGGACGGTACAGAGGATGGATTCTACAATTATCGCGAGCTGGCAGAGGAACTTGCCGGTTATGTAAAAGAGATGGGATATACCCATATTGAGCTGATGGGGATCGCAGAGCATCCGTTTGATGGTTCCTGGGGCTACCAGGTGACGGGATATTATGCACCGACGAGACGTTACGGACAGCCGGAGGACTTCATGTATTTCGTAGACTATATGCACAAGCAGGGCATTGGCGTGATCCTCGACTGGGTGCCGGCGCATTTTCCAAAGGATGCACACGGTCTGGCGTGTTTTGACGGACAGCCATTGTATGAGCATCCGGACAAACGGCGTGGAGAGCATCCACATTGGGGTACATTGATCTTTAATTATAAGAAGAAAGAGGTAGAGAACTTCCTTTTGGCGAATGGTCTGTTCTGGCTGAAGAAGTTCCATATAGATGGTCTGCGCGTGGACGCCGTGGCATCTATGTTGTACCTGGACTACGGTAAGGAGGATGGCGAGTGGCTGCCAAATGAGGACGGCGGCAATGAAAATTATGATGCGATCCATCTGTTCCGCCATATGAATGAAGTATTTGAACAGGAAGAACCGGGAACGATGATTATTGCAGAGGAGTCAACTGCATGGGCAGGTGTTACTTCGCCGGTATCCATGTCAGGACTGGGCTTCTTATATAAATGGAACATGGGCTGGATGAATGATTTCCTGGAGTATATGGAGATGGATCCTTTGTTCCGTGGTCCAAATCACGGACGCCTGACTTTCAGCCTGCAGTATGCATACAGTGAGAATTTCATTCAGGTATTGTCGCATGATGAAGTAGTACATGGTAAGGGTTCTATGATCAATAAGATGCCGGGAGAACTGGATGCCAAGTTTGCGAATCTGCGTACGGCATATGGTTTTATGTATGGTCATCCGGGTAAGAAATTGCTGTTCATGGGACAGGAATTTGCACAGTTCAGAGAGTGGAGTGAGGCACGCAGCCTGGATTGGGAGCTGTTAGACGAGACGGCGAACCATCAGATGCAGCAGTATGTCAAAGAATTAAACCGACTGTACCAGACCTATGATGCTTTTTATTATAATGACTGTGATTCCATTGGCTTTGAGTGGATGAGCTGTGAGAATGCAGATATGAGCGTGGTGAGCTTTGTACGCCGCGGCTCCAGTGCGAAAGAGCAGCTGCTGTTTCTGTGCAATTTTACGCCGGTGCAGCGTGATGCAATGCGGTTTGGAGTGCCATGTAGAGGAAAATATACCCGTATACTTTCTTCGGATGAAGAAAAATACGGCGGAATCGGCGTGAAAAATACAAAAACGGTGAATGCGGAAAAGATCAGCTGTGATGGCAGAGAGTATTCGATCCAGATGAACCTTCCGCCATTATCTGTAACAGTATACAAATATGACTATATCAATTAACAGTACAATTATTCTGCCATTCAAAGGGCAGCAGGAACTATATAGGGTGTGAAAAGTGTTATTGGGAATAGTGGGATATGTGTTTTTTGAAATGGACCCTCTCCGGATATTCGGGGAGGGTTTTTGCTTTGCGCAGGGGCAGAGCAAACCACCGGTTCAGTCGGTGGTTATGATTCTATAGCAGATTTACCGTTTCTTGAAAGAAAGATTTTTAAAAATGTTCCCATTATTTAATTTTTTTGAAAAAAGGAAACTTTTGGAGAAACAGGACTGTATGTATAGTAGAAGGATGATCATTCGGTGAGTTGACAGGATGAAAGATCCTGGAAGGGGAGACTGTAATCTGAAGGACTACAGAAGAAAGATATCCGAAAGGAAAAAGTGAAGAAAGGAGAAAGAAGAAGGGACGAAACTGCGGAAAAAAGTCTGTGAGATCGGCGTGGATGCGCTCCCGATATTGGAACGCCGTGTGCGGGATGAGAAGGAAACAGCTTCCAGCTGTGTGCGGACAGCAAATATGATGCTGGATATTACCGGTTGATCTGTTTCGCAGACGACAGCAGTAATAGAAAGAAGGAAAATTATGGAGAAGAAAATGGAACATTTGATAACGGAGTATCGATTGATGCTTTGTCGTCTTGCATTTACCTATCTGAAAACAGTGGAGGATGCCGAAGACGTAGTGCAGGATGTATTTGTATACATACTGACGAGAAATGTGGAGTTTGAGAACGAAGAGCATGAGCGAGCCTGGCTGCTGCGGGCAGTGATCCATCGAAGTATCAATCAGTTAAAGAAGCGTTCCCGCCAGGATGTGAGCTGGCAGGACTACATGGAGAGTGCCGAAGGGGAAAGTGCCGAGACCAATGCAGAGGACAATATGGTGATGGAGGCTGTGCTTGCGCTGGATGAAAAGTATAAGGCGGTGATCTATCTGTATTATTTTGAAGGGTATGATCAGAACGAGATCGCCGGGATGCTGGATATTCCATTGTCCACCGTAAAGACCCGGATGGTACGTGGTCGTAAGCGTTTAAAAGTCATTCTGAAGGAGGTGTTTGACTATGAAGAATAATACATGTGTTCATGCAATGAATAGGATCTGCTTTAGCAGTGAGGATGTTTTTCGAAAGCAATTACTCGCAAAAATAGAATGCGAGAAGACAGGGCATACATTCGACCAAGAGACAAAGGAAGGGCTGTGGCCGGATGTGAAGGAGGGATTTGCCGCAATCGTGACAGCAGGACAGTACGGAGAAAAAAAAGCGGTGCAGAAAGCTGCAAGCACAGCGGAGACTGCCGGAGAGAAAAAAGTCATGCAGAAGGCAACAGGTGCAGCAGAGACTACCGGAGAGAAAGAAATGACACGGAGTGCTTCCTGGTGGTCAGGGCATGGCAGAAGAAAACTGGCAGCTGCCGCTGTGATCCTGCTGGTCGTGATCGCCGGAATAGCACAAAGCGGGAAAGTCTACAGCCACATTGCAAAATATCTTACCTATGTAATGCAGCATATGACGATGAACTATGAGAAAAACATGGGAAAATACAGCCAGACAACTGACTGGGTAGTCCGAAATGGTTCTACACAGATCAATGTGCAGGAAATTGCTGTCACAAATCGTTCCATCCTTTTGAAGGTAAAGGCAGAGGACGATACATCTGCTGGGTCAAAAGAGAGCGGATCTTCTGCGGAGGCAGGTGGCTCCGATATGATGCAGAAGCTGTCTACGACCGGGCTGCAGGGTACATGGAGAGATGGAAAAGAATTTGACTATCTGGTGCCATCTACCGTGCTTCACAGCGAAGGTCAGGATGAATACATCATCATGTATGGTATTGGTGAAGACATCCTGCAGGATGCTTCTGTGACAGATGCCAAAGAACTGACCGAGCATACGCTGACACTGGCATTGGATATGGAAGCGTGGAGTGAGTCAGATGACGCAGCAGTCTCTGACACAACAAGCATTCAGATTAAGAAAGTCTACGAAGAAAAAGAAATCACTGTCAATCAGGATCTTGCATTTAACCTGCATGGTGCGGCGCAGCATTTCGCAGTGCGTACTATGACCTTTAATGGGGTGTTCTGGTATATACAGTACGATATATGCGCGGATACAAACAGCAAAGGGTCAGTCATAGAACCGGCTGAGCAGGAATACCTTGATGAAAACGGAAATGGAGAACTCTATCAGCCGGTTGCCTATCATGATGGCAAAGAATACAAGCTGATGGAAGCGACAAGTGCGGCACAGTTTGAAAGCGATAACACAAATAGCCACCTGCTCTGTATCGCTGCGGACGAAGATCTGGATCAGATCACCCTCTACGTCCGCAAATACACCCTGAAAAATTATCGCTCCAACCGTGGAACCCTCCAAAACTCCATCACCATAAAAACAAACTAGCCAACAGACCGCCCCACCTGGACGAAATCTATCGAGCCAATCCTTTCGGGCATCCGCCCAAAGAAGTCTAAGGAAGATTGTTGCGTTAGCGCAAGTAACGAAAGTGTGCTGTTAAAGTTTGACTGTTACTTACCTGCAAAGGGGTTCAGACACACTCTTCGCACGTATTCATCGTCATCCGGCGAGCCGGGACTGATCTGGGAAAGACTAATACCCTGCGACAATTTTTCATCCATTATTTTGTAGACAATGTAATATAGTATGCAACAATCTTTGTCAGACTTCTATATGCGGATGCCCAAAAGGAATGGCATATATATACATGACACGGGTGGGGAAAGCGGTTGGCTAGTTTTCTTCGATGTAGTTGCCGGAAACGTAGCCGTTGTAGATCTTTCCTTTTTTGCCGGAATAGGTTGTTTTGTACCAGGTGGTTCCGCTGACAGAGCGGGTACCCAGCAGGGCGATCGGCGTATTCTTTGGAATATTTACCAGAAGGGCACCATTTGTTCCGGGCTTTTTGCGCAGATTCAGATGGGCAGTTGTCGTTCCCTGATCATAATATTTCAGGGAAGCGTTGGTTGGCAAATAGCCGTTATACGTTCTGGATGTCGTGATATAGCGGACATGCAGATACTTCTGCCCATTTTTCAGAAATGTGCGGCCGTCGAATACAAGGGAGGTTCCCTTTTTCACCGTGATCAGCCTGGCACCTTTTTTTGCCGGCTTTTTCATCAGGGTGAGTTTTTTCTTCGCTACTGCGACCTGATAGGAAGGGTGCGTGGCTGCTGTCAGATTTACAAAATTGGAGAAGATGTTACCGTCTGACGTCTTAATATAGGCACGGATGCGATAATAATATTCATGCTTGGCTGCCAGACCGGTATTCGTCCAGCTGTCAGTATCACCGGCTGTGATTGTCTTGATCTTTTTGTAGGAACCATTGTAGGCATCTTTGCGGTAGATCTGATAGCCGGTTGCATTTTTGACGGTATTCCATGAGAGGGTGATCTTCTTGGATTCGCAGTCAGAAGCAAACCCCTTGACACTATTTACACTGTCAGGTTCCTCGGTCGGTGTCGGAGAAGGTGACACGGCAGAAGCACTCGCTCCGTGGGTGAACGTTGGTTTGTCGATCGTACCGGTCGTATACCAGAAGTTCAGATCCAGAGCGCCGTTGATACCGTCTACTGTACCGGTATTATAGGCAGAGGATGCAGAGTACTGCCAGAAGGAATACGGATTTGTATAGGCGGTCTCTGTATTGTAGCGTGCCAGCCAGATCTCATAATTTTGTCCCAGGCCGGCTCCGTCGAGATAGGTGGAAAGATCGCTTTTGTTCGCATAGATCATCGGCGTGTAACCATGCGATTTCACAGTATCGCAGAAGGTAGAACAGATTGCGGTATATTCAGCCTTCGACAGTCCGGCAGTATACTTACGTCCGACTTTATTGCCGCCAGATACATTAAATTCCCAGTCGATCGCTACCGGCATCGTGACATTATATGGTGCGATCGCATTTACTACATATTCCGCTTCTTCCACAGCCTCAGCCGTATTTACCGCTTCGGTAAAGAAATACACACCGACCTGGATGCCGGCGGCAATCGCATTCTGCATATTCTGTGCAAATTTACTGTCAGTGACCAGTGTTCCGTTAGAGTAACCGCGGTAGCCCATGCGGATAATTGCAAAATCAATACCATCCGCTTTTACCTTCTGCCAGTCGATATTTCCCTGATAATAAGAGACATCAATGCCGTGATACAGATTCATGCCCTTAAAAACGTCCGAATGTGTATACGTGGCACCGGTGTATGGGCTGACAGTCAGATATTTACCGTCTGTCGTTGGGTTCAGTACTTCCATCGTTTTTTTGGAAAGGCGCTGTGATTGTGGCAGCTGAAACATGGCCGTGGCATGTTTGCTCAGACGGGAATATCCGGGATCGTTTGTGCGAAGTTCCTCCTCCAGGGCGGTATCCTGTGCGGAATCCTCCGCGTCAGAGACGGCATCCTGCGATGAAGCAGACGCTGCAGAGTCCGAAGCCGTTGCATTAGAAGCAGCCTGTGCACGGGCCGGAGCAGTGGCAGGCAGACAAAAAGATGACAGGATCATGGAAGCTGTCAGGGTCATACATAAAAGTGTTTTATTTTTTCTCAATGTTATCCTCATTTCTAAAATATCATTAGCACAACGAAAGGAAATCCATCCATATCTGAAAGGGAAGGGAGGATCCGGACTTTCGCCGTAGTGGTTATCATGCATCATATAGTTAAAGTATAACGACAAGATATGTCAAAACTATTGTAACGCAAACTGTTTGTAGCCGCAATGCTGACAGAGGGAAAACTGATATTGTCAAAAAAACTTAAGAAGATTGGTCGGAAAGGTCAGAAAAGATTCCTTCGCTGTAAAGGATCTGCAGAATGGGAATTATATTATAATAAGAAAAAACCGGATAGATAACTATCCGGTCTTCTGTGCGTGCGCCTCCAGGGGTTCGAACCCTGGACACCCTGATTAAGAGTCAGGTGCTCTGCCAACTGAGCTAGAAGCGCATATATTGAATCGCTGTCAAACAGCTTATTCATATTACCAAATATAATTGTAAAATGCAACCCCTTTTTTGAAAAAAATTTAAAAGAAAAGATTTTTATGAGTTGTTCGTTGCGGTCGATGAGCCGATTTCGTAGAAAACTTGTCAATTATTGACAAATAAAACCACAGGAAAGGACTTTTTTTTGACATAGAATCGTGCTACAATGAAAAACGGTTTCGGAAACCTTGCAACAGAAGAAAACCGAAGCCAGTCGTTTTGGCAAACGAATCGTGTGACAGAAAGAAATGGAGGCATTTCATGAGAAGCAGGAAAGGAATGATCATCCGGACGGGTTGGGGAATTCTAATGGCAGCTGCATTGGCTGTAACATCGGTGGGCAGTGTGCCTGCGAGAACAGAGGCAGCAGCAAAGCCTGTAGTTTCTCTGCAGAAGAGAACCAAGACAACAGCGACGATCAAGATACAGAAGGTCAGTAAAGCGACCGGATATCAGGTGTTTGTGGCTCGGTCAAAGAGCGGCAGATACAGTCAGGCGGGGGCGACTAGATCCACCTCATTTAAACTGACGAAACTAAAGAAAAATAAAGTTTATTATGTAAAAGTACGCAGCTATAAAACATCCGGCATGCGGATCGTGACCGGACAGTATTCCAAGACGTTGCGGATCGACAAGTATACCGTGCAGACGGAGGCTCAGAAGTATGCAGCAGAGGTGCTTAAGCTGGTAAATGCACAGAGAACAAAGGAAAATCTGCCGGAAGTGTCCGGCACAGATGCACTGAATAAAGCGGCAGAGACGAGAGCAAAGGAACTGGTCACTGAGTTCTCTCATGTCCGCCCGGATGGCAGAGATTTTTCCAGCGCATTGACGGATGCAGATATTAAAAGCTCCCTGGTTGGTGAGAATATCGCGATGGGGCAGAAGACACCGGCAGAAGTCGTAAATTCCTGGATGAAGTCTGCAGGACACCGCGCGCAGATTCTGACGGCAGAATATACCAAAGTTGGTGTGGGATATTACCATTCCGAAGATGGTAAGAATTATTACTGGGCATTGATCCTGATGAAGGACGCAGACTGATCCCCGGTCCCAAGAACCGAAGGGAATGCGTGGGGTAAGACAGTGCTTTCTTCGGATATACTGTCTAAATACAAACGGATTTGATTTTTTATCTATATGGATTAAAGTGTCAAAAGGTCCGAATTTCCCTGACGGGCTATTTTTCTGAATTTTTGACCACAATATTTATCAACGATGCGCCGCATCGCATCAAGATATTGTAGCGCAAATCTTCAAAAAATATCTCCGTCATAAAAAGGACTTTTGACACCTTGATCCTATGTGATAAATGGTCGGATCTGTTTTGTCTTTGTTTCATCATTTATGGATTCCGTCATCATTTAACGTAGATTTTGATTGACGTTTATAAAAAAGATAAAATTGCATCTCACCCAGGGAATTTGACTGGGAATGTACGGGTATAATCAGGACAAAAAGAAAAAGCCCCTACCCAACGGAAACCCGTCAAACGAGGACTTTCAAGTGCGCCTCCAGGGGTTCGAAC